>NZ_CP028476.1:0-64040 GCF_003047105.1 Celeribacter baekdonensis | reverse complement strand
CGATTTCCGGGCTGACAATTGAAGAGGCCGAATCCGTCCTGTTCCAAAAGCTTGTTGAATCTCAGATTGAGCCAACATTCAGCATCGAAATCTCGGTATTCAATTCCCAAAAAGTGTCCGTGGGCGGCGCGGTGTCTGATCCGGGCAATGTGCCCATCACATTGACGCCTCTGTATCTGGACGAAGTGATTGCAAACGCAGGCGGCGTCACAGCGCCAAGCATGGACTATGTCACGGTGCGTTTGTACCGCGATGGGACTTTGTACCAGGTGCCGTTGTCTGAGTTGTACTCCAGTTCAGGGATGCGGCGCATTCTGATGAAGTCGGGGGATATCGTCTTTGTTGATACGACCTATGAGCTTGATCAAGCCGCCGCCTATTTCCAACAGCAGGTCCAATTGGCCAGTTTCCGGCAAACGTCGCGGGTGACGGCGTTGAATGCGTTGAGCACTGAGATTTCGTTGCGCCGCGCCCAGTTGGGCGAAGCACGGAGCAACTTTACCGCCGTGAACGCGTTGGATGCGGTTGAGCGGGACTATGTGTATCTCACCGGGGAGCTAGTCAAATCCGGGCGCTTCACCATGCCCTTTGGCCGCACGGCAACCTTGTCGGATGCTTTTGTTTGATGGGGCCGGTGGGTTGAAAGTGAACACCTCTGATCCGCGCGAAATCTATGTTTTGCGGGGGTCCAGCGATCCGATGGAGTTTGACTCCGTCACCGCGTGGCATTTGAACGCGAAAAACGTGGCCCATATGGTCCTTGCCACACGGTTTGAATTACGGCCCAATGATGTGGTTTTTGTCTCTGAGAAACCTGTGACACGTTGGAATCGGACGCTGAGCCAAATCACACCGCAGATCGTCAATCTCGGCGCTTCGGCGGTGAATTGATTTCAAGCGAAGGCGCCTCTTACGGCGCCTTCCGAACCATCATCTTCTGACGAAAAGGCTTCGATATATGGCACCGTCTTTTGGCACCAGTGGTCTGCGCGGC
Source organism: Celeribacter baekdonensis (assembly GCF_003047105.1). Lineage (NCBI taxonomy): Bacteria > Pseudomonadati > Pseudomonadota > Alphaproteobacteria > Rhodobacterales > Roseobacteraceae > Celeribacter > Celeribacter baekdonensis. The sequence goes on along the minus strand of NZ_CP028476.1, from coordinate 63,046 downwards.
CTTGTGACCGATCTCACCGATACGCTTGTGGCGGATTACGTTCATGCCTTTCTGACGACAGTGCCGGGATGTGACAGGCTCTATGTGGGGCAAGATCTGCGTCCGTCCTCGCCAGAGATTTCCGCAACGATTTGTCGTGTGGCACAGGAGGCGGGTGTCGCGGTTGTGGATTGTGGTGCTCTTGGAACGCCTGCGTTTCTCTGTCGTCGATGGGGCGGGGGCTGCGGCGATCATGGTCACGGGTAGCCATATTCCGGCGGATCGCAACGGGCTTAAATTCTACCTGCCCGATGGAGAAATTTCCAAGGCGGATGAGGCCAAGATCGGTGCGGCCTATGCCGCGCGGGCCCGCCACGCGAGCGGAAAGACCGGCAGCTATACGCAAAACACCCAAGCGGAACCGCTCTATGTGAAGCGCTATGTCGAGGCCTTCGGCGCGGGCGCTTTGTCGGGCCTGCGGATTGGGGTCTATCGGCACTCGTCCGTGGCGCGGGACACGATGGAAGCGATCTTTACCGAGCTTGGGGCCCAGATTGTGCCGCTGGCTCATTCTGACACGTTCATTCCCGTCGACACCGAAGCCGTTGATCCGCAGACACGTGCCGATTTGGCCGAATGGTGCCAGGCGCATGGTCTGGATGCGATCGCATCGACCGATGGGGATGCGGACCGTCCAATGTTGACCGACGCGACGGGCGCTGTGATCCCGGGGATGTGCTTGGGGTGTTAACAGCGCGCGTGTTGGGGGCAAAAGCTGTGGTCACGCCGGTGTCGTCAAATGACATGGTGCGGCGCCTGCCAGAGTTCACAGAGGTGCATTTGACCCGTATTGGCTCGCCTTTTGTCATTGCGGGCATGGAAAAGGCCCAGGCCACAGAACCCAAGGTCGTGGGATTTGAGGCCAATGGCGGGTTTTTTCTGGGCTTTGAGGCCCATTTGAACGGGGTACTTTCTCCCTTGCCGACACGCGATTGCATGTTGCCCATCATCGCGCCGCTCTTTGCCGCAAAACAGGCTGGAAAGCCACTCAGTGCGTTGTGCGCCGATTTGCCGGCCTGCTTTACCGCAGCGGATCGCCTTCAGGAGATTGACCGGGACAAGGCAGGCCGTTTTTTGACTTGGTTGATTGAAGAGTCTGCGGCGCGTGCGGCCTTTTTCGCGCCTTTTGGGGCGATTTCTGGCGTAGATTTGACGGATGGTCTGCGGGTGGATTTCGAAAGCGGTGATGTTGTGCATCTGCGCCCGTCCGGGAACGCACCGGAGTTTCGGATTTATGCCCAATCCGGGTTACAAGCGCAGGCGCAAAAGGTCATGGCCCAAGCTAAAGAGGCCGTCGCGGCGCAACTGGCGCGGTAGGTTATATTCCGATATTTGGTTTTTGTCGGTCTGCCGGAATTTTTGAGACTGGCAGGATAACGTGTCGAGGTTCATGAGACCGAATCGCAGCCGTACAGATTGCCATATTTCGAGCGTTTAGGCTTCATCCGCGATGTGCTGATCATGGGCGCACCCTTATTTTGTTGACGCATGACCGCGCCAGTCTCATGAATTCCGGCAATCCGACAGTGTTGTTTGGGCTTTGCGGCATGTCGTTCTTGTTCCATGAGTGGACACTAACGTATTGATCCCGTTGTGTTCTTGTTTCAATGCTGGATTATGGGTTCATCGTTGGACTGTGGTCGAAGTGCTGACCGAGTGGATGTCTTGGAACAGGCGGCTGCTCGCTTATGAAGATCGTTGATCTTGTTGAACATTTGGTCTCCTTCGCGGTGAGTCCACCGATTGGCCAAAAGGCCCGTCCACCGGTTAAATGAAAATTTCGAGGGCGAGAGGGGCGATTTCGGGCGAATCCACCCATGATGTCGGTCTGCCGGAATTCTTGAGACTGCGTTCCATGTGTTTTCAATAGCTTGCCTGTGTCGCATTTCTGAAACCGATTCAAGGTATGTGAGACTGGACGCCGATTTGAATCACCATTGGTGAGACTATCCGGCATCCATGCACTGAGTAAGTTATGTCCGATAATTTTCCAGCTGACAAGGATTGGGAAGAGGCGGAGTTTTCGCGCCGGGTGCTCGCGGAGCTGCCGGCCCAGCTGACTCAGGGCAATGTCGACTGGGCCATACGTCAGCTAAATGTCAGCCGATCCACGCTTTTTCGTCTGGTGAAGCAGTTCCGCGAGGACGGGCGGACCAGTGCACTTCTGCCGGACACCCGGGGCCCCAAACCTGGCATGCAGCCGCTGGACCGGCGGTGGAGAAATCGTGTCCCGCCACTTCAAGGGGCTTTATGCCACCCGCCGCAAACCTACCAGAACGCGGTTCTGGCGGGAGGTCGCCGCCGATTGTCGGGCTCAAGGGCTGGCACCGCCCTCGATCGTCGTCTGGGGCGCTGGCTGGAGCAACATGACCAGGCTAAGCTGATGGCCCGGCGAGAGGGCAAGGACAAGGCCGACCGGCGCTATCTGGCCACGCCTGGGGGGCTGGTCGCCAACGATCCGCTGGATATCGTCCAGATCGACCACACCAAGGCTGACGTGACAGTGGTAGATCCGGTGACACGACGCCCGCTCGGTCGGCCAACGCTGACGGTCGCGATCGACGTGAATACCCGCATGGTTCTGGGCTTCCACTTGTCCTGGAACCGCCCTCGCTGCTCTCCGTCGCCCTCTGCCTGACCCATGCGGTGATGGAGAAAATGCACTGGCTGACGGCGTGCGGGATCAGCACGGAGTGGCTGGCGCGGGGCATCCCGACCGCGATTTATGTGGACAATGGCGCGGAGTTCCATGCCCGGGCTTTTCAGCTTGCCTGTTCCGAATACCAGATCGACCTGCAGTACCGTCCGCCCGCACGCCGCGCTATGGCGGGCATATCGAGCGGCTGATCGGCACGATGATGGGCGCGATTCACCTGCTGCCGGGCTCGCATTTCTCGAACATCTTCGAGCGCGGCGATCTCGATGCCGAAGCCGAGGCGGTGATGACCTTGCGCGAGCTGGAAACCTGGCTGGCGCTGGAAATCACCGGCTCCTACCACGCGCGGGTGCATAGCGCGTTGGAAATCACGCCCTCGGCGGCCTGGGCAACACGGGTGGACGAAGTCAGACTCCGTATACCCGCCGATCTGCGCCAGTTCTTGGTCGATTTTCTGCCGTCTGAGCAGCGGGTTTTGCAGCGCGACGGCCTGCATCTCTTCCACATCCGCTACTGGGCGGACGAGTTGCGTTGGCTGATGGGCCGGGAAAGCCGCAAGTTCACGCTCAAATACGATCCGCGCGATCTCTCGCGCATCTTCGTGCTGACAGAGAGTGGGATCATCGAAGCCCGACCTGCTGATCTGACACGGCCTGCGATCACGCTCTGGGAGCACCGCGCGGCGCGGCGGGCCCTGCGCGAGGCTGGACGTCATTCTGTGGACGAGGAGTTGATTTTCAGGACGATCGAGGCGCAGCGCGACCTCGTCGACACCGCGGTACGGCAGACCAAGGCCACGCGGCGTCATCAGGCGCGGCGGGCGCATCTGGCACCCCGGCGCATGATCGACGTGACACCGGATGACGCCGCGCGAGATGCCTTGCCCGCGCTGGAAGGGGAGGGGAGCCCGTTCCTCAGCCATCCCGGCTTCAAGGTCGAGGAATGGTACGACGATGACTGAGTTCCCGCATCTCTACCCGGGAGCCGGCAAGATCGCCGCGCTCAGCGCCGACGAGCGCATTCACCGGATTCGCGCCGACCGCTGGGTCTCCTATCCCAGGGCCGAGGCGGCCTTGGAGAAGCTGGAAACGCTGATGTCGTTTCCCGAGCGCGCCCGCATGCCGAACCTGCTCATTGTCGGTGACAGCGGCATGGGCAAGACGATGATCATCGAGAAGTTCACCCGCGATCACGCGTCGAGCTTCGACGAAGCCAGTGGACGGCTGCATATGCCGGTCGTTGCGGTGCAGATGGTCTCGGGGCCCGACGAGTCGCGCTTCTACCGCCGGATCCTGGCGGCGATTGGAGCCCCCGAGCCGCCGCGGGCGACACTATCTGTACTTGAGAGTCTGGCCTTGCGACTGCTCGCCGAATTGCGCCCGGGGATGCTGGTGATTGACGAGATCCACAGCCTGCAGGCGGGCACGATCCGCGAACAGGCGCGATTCCTGAACATGCTGCGCTTTCTGGGCAACGAGCTGCGCATCCCGCTGGTTTGCGTCGGCACCGCACAGGCCCGCAACGCGCTGCGCACCGATGATCAGCTGGTGCGTCGCTTCGAGGCCTTCGCATTGCCGCCCTGGCGGGAGGGCGAGGATCTGAACGGGCTGATGAGCACGCTCACGCGCACGCTGCCGCTTCGGCGCCAAAGCCAGATCGACGGACACGCGCTCGCGCGGATCATCAAGGTGACTGGCGGCATCACCTCGGGCATCTTTTCGATCCTGTCGCAGCTGGCGATCGCCGCCATCGAAAGCGGCGAGGAACGCATCCTCTCGCGCGATATTCTGGGTGGCGACCGGTTGCAGGCGGTCCTGGGAGAGCCGGTGTGACGGGGTGCGGGCGCCTGCCGGTTGTTTACGCCCCCGAGGTCGACGAACGACTGTCTTCCTGGGCCGCGCGCATGGCCCCGTTCTACGCCATGACGGTTTCGGAATTCGTTGCAGCGCTTGGCCTGAAGGGGCACGACGTGTTCGACCTGGAATGGCGTCTTTCGGAAGGGCAGGGGGCTCTGATCGCGGCTTGGACCGGCCTTTCGCCTGAGACCGTGCAGGCCATGACCTTCCGGGAGTTGGGGTCTGCGGCGCGCATGATGATCGCGCGGAAGAACCGGCATACGTGTCCGCTCTGTCCCGAAGAGCTGCATCGCAAATCCGCCGCGCTGCCGTGGCGATTCAGTTGCCCGGTGCATGCTGTGGAGTTTCGGGACGCGACCGGCGAGACCCTGTCCGACCGGTTCGGTGCGGATTGCTTTAAGAAACTTGAAGGGCATGCCGAGGCCGGTGCCGCGTATCTGGATGCCTGGGCGCGCAGCGCGGGGCAGGGAGACCTGGAAGCGCCCGAAGTGCTTCAGGTTCTGACGGCGCGGCATCGCCGGGCCTCGCCGCCGAATGTCGACGAGCAACCGCGGATGTCGCTCCAGACCCGGCGGGACTACCATGATTTCCTCACCACGCCGATCCTCCGGCAGGCGCTGACGGTCGTCGTTCCCGAATACGATCAGGTGGCGCCAGTCCTTACCAAGCCGGTGCGCCCCGGTCTCCACGCCCTGGCGCAGGGCTCGCTGTTACAGGCCTTCGCGCTGACGGTTGGCATCGACCGGATCATCGAGGATCCGGTCAAATGGGCGATCTCAATCAAGCTCATGAGCGACGCGGAAGGGCAGGGACGGGTCCGGGAAGCGCTCCGATCATGGCCACTCTCGTTGAGGCGACGCATCTCGGCCCGGTTCTGGCGCGCTGAGCGCGACGAGAGCGCACGCCAGTCTGCCGAAAAAGCCGCGAGACAGCGCCAGTCTCACAAATACCGCACCATCCAGTCTCATAAATACCGGTACAGAATCTCATGAACCCCGACTCGCTTTTCAGGGAAGTGCTTGAATCTCATGAATTCCGGCCATCCGACACATGAAACTAAAACGACACGACAGCGTTTCCGGCCATTTCCATCTATGTCTGATAATGCAAACTTATTGGACATATATAGATCGCGCAAGCTGCGGCGGTTTGGAGTGAAATTTCTGGATAAAAGCGCCGCGTTGATATAGGCTCAAAGCATGACATTTGCCCGGCATGATCCTATCGACGATCTGGACACTCTACCCCTGATGCCCGCCTGGGTCACCTCGGCGCGTCCTGAAACCTTTGAAGATGTTGCGTTTTTGTCGGGTGCGGCGCTGAACCACCTGCATGTGGTATTGGGACACAAGGAAGTGCCCCAAGCCTTGTTGCGGGATCGTCTCGCGCTGCGCGCGGCCGAAGCCTGTATGGGCTTCGCAGGGCGGCCCGAACGGGCCGGGGCGTTGCGAGATGCACTCCATTTCCTGCGCCCGGGCGACCTGCCGGGACCGGCGGGAGAGACCTATCACCGCTGGCGCTGCGCGGTCGAACGGCCCGCCACACTCAAGTCGCTCCACCGCGCCTTGCCAGAGTTTGACCCTGACACAATCGCGATCTGGCTCGATGGGCACGGCGCGGGGCAGGGCGGCCCGGTTGCGCGCGCCGCCGCCGTTTTGGAAACCATCATGACGGATGTCCCGAGGGCAGAGGGGGCGGCGCTGATCCTGGCCGATGCGGCTTTGGCGCAGGCGCTCGGTTGGGAGCATCTGGTGCCGCTGCTGGCTTTGGGTCTGAAACGCGCCGATCTGCGCAAGCAGGGCGAGGCGTTGCGGCTGGCGTGTCATTGTGCCGTGACCGCATCGGCCTCTGAGACGGTGCGGCTGTCCTTAGAGCTGACCCGGACGGCCGCGCGCCTCAAAGCCGTTGCGCCAAAATTGCGCGCCAAAGGGGCAGACGATGCGGTCGAAATATTCCTGAACCGCGATGCGGTCGCGGCCTCGGCCTTGCCTTTGCCGGGCCGGTCCGCGCGCAGGCTGTGCGACCGGCTGGTCGACCTCGGTGCCGTGCGCGAACTGACCGGCCGCGACACCTTCCGGCTTTACGGGGTGTAAGATGGCAGAAGAGTTTGATCGTGACCTGTCCGACCTGCCGCCAGAATTGCGCTGGCGCGAATGGATGCGCCGGATCGAGGCGGTGCTGTTTGCCTCCGCCACGCCGGTCGCCCGCGAGGACCTGACCCGCGTGGTGGGGCAGGGGGTCTCAGTGGATCTTTTGATCGCGGACGTGTCGGCCGATCTGGACGGGCGGGCGTTCGAGGTTGCCAAAGTGGCGGAAGGCTGGATGTTCCGGACGCGGACCGCCTACGCGCCCGCGATCCGCGCCGCAGCGGACGTTGGCGATCAACTGATGGATCTCAACCGGTTCGACGTCGCGGTTCTGGCGGCGATCGCCTATCATCAACCGATTGCGCGCGACGGGCTCAAGGAGATCTTCGGCAAGGAGATCAGCCGCGACCTGATCGGGCGCCTGCACGCGCGCGGGCTGATCGGGACAGGGCCACGATCCCCGAGACGGGGCGCGCCCTACACCTTTGTCACCACCGAACAGTTCCTCGTTGCCTTCGGATTGGAGAGCCTACACGACCTGCCCGATCGGGAGCAGATGGAGGATGCGGGCGTGAAGCAAGAATGAGGGGAGCGAAGGATGTTCGAGGGCCAATGGGCGCAGTTCGGTCCACCCGTTTGCGCACGCGAGCGCGGGCGTCATGACCAGCAGGATCGCGGTCGCATTTTTACAAATCCGAGCACGCGATTCCCAGCGATGGAAGCCGGGAAAAGGGAAGCTAACGCTTACGTCTTCGAGCGGGAGGGCACTTCGTTTCACCCTCCTGAGACCATCCGTGCCGGATGGAAGTCTACACACCTGACGCAGCAAGCGGCCCGTTAGCCTCAAGCCTTTATAAATAAAGGCTTTTTGGGTTGTTGTTGCGGCTTCCGTGCACCCGTCTTTGTTTTTCTTTATTTTCAGAGGGTTAGTTTTCTCGTGCCATGTTATGCCACGCCCGTGCCATGCCGTGCCATCGCAGAAACGCATGAGTTTGCGGCCTAAAGGCAGGTGGGGTATGCGCCAGCAGGTCGGGAGAGCAATCCATTCCATTCCGGCGGCGGCCATCGACAGCGTGACTGAGATGTTTGGTGTTCCAGTAAATGATGATGGCGGCGAGGAGATTCAGCCCGGCCATTCGGAAGTGCTGGCCTTGAGCTGTTCGATCACGGATTTCACCTTGGCGCCCAATGCGCAGGGCGTTTTTCAGCGCATGATGCGCTTCGCCCTTATTCAGGCCGATTTGGGCACGGCGTTGCATATCGGCATCCAGCAGCCAATCGATGATAAAGAGCGTCCGTTCGATCCGGCCGATTTCGCGCAATGCGACCGCTAGTTCATGCTGTCGGGGATACGGGAAACGGGTTCTCAGCGCTTAGAGTAGGATTCTGCACTCTCCGGCATCAGACCCCACATGCCAGAACTGGCAACCTGACAATGCCCTTAGATCCCACCTAGCCAAGAGAAATCAACATGATAGTTTCACCCGACCACACCCAAGGATTGATCGGCAGATGAAGCCCTATAGCGTTCTGATTATCGAAGACAGGCCAGACATCGCGACACGGTTGAAGACCGCAGTGGCGGCGCATGCCAGTTTGGTCGTCGGCGATGTGTGTTGGACCTTGGATCACGGGTTACAGCGGCTCTTTGATCTCAAACCGCGGGTTGTTCTCGTGGATCTTGGTCTGCCGGACGGGTCGGGGATTGAAGCGATCAAAGCGGTTGCCGCCGCTGAGTGGGAGGTCGATGCGCTGGTCATTTCGGTCTTTGGCGATGAGGCCCGTGTGGTGGAGGCCATTCAAGCCGGGGCGCGGGGCTATATCTTGAAGGGCGGCGATCTTGGGCAAGTGGGTGATGATATCCAAACCTTGATTGATGGCGGCAGTCCGATCAGCCCGGCGATTGCGCGCCATGTGTTGAACCTTTTGAGTGATCATGCTGGCCTGACATCGGGCCTGACATCTGGCATGGCGACGGGGAGGGTGGAGACGCTGACGCCGCGGGAAACGGAAATTCTCCGCGCCATCGCCCGTGGCTACAAACGCCGCGAAATCGGTGATCAACTTGGCATTTCCGGCGGCACGGTCGGCAATCACATCACGCAGATTTACCGCAAGCTCAAGGTCAGTTCCAACACTGAGGCCGTTGTGCAAGCGGCCAAGAACGGCATGATTTGATGGGAGCGGGCGCGCGGGTTTATGGCGGTGTCGTGGCATGGATCCTTGCCATGCTGACCCTGCTCTCTGTCGTGGATATTGGGGATATTCGCCCGATAGACCACACGATGTTCTTTGATCGTGTCGCCTCTTGCGCGCCGCCTGACTGTGACGCCCCTGTGCCATTGGATTTGCCATTTTCCACGCCGGCGCGCTACACGCCGGGGGTCGAGCATCAGGTTTTGCAGTTCACGGTCTCCTTGCAGGACGTGCCGACACAGATGCAGGCGTTTTTCATTCCCAAATATAACCATCACCTTCAGATCACGGTGAACGGGGCCTTGGTCCACGCGCTGCCGCATCAAAGACATCCTTGGATGGCGCCTTTGTTGGTCGAGGTGTCGCCAAGCCTTTTGAAGCTGGGCGAAAATACCGTGATGTTCGATCTGTCAGGCCCTGTGCCGGGACAACTTGATTTACAGCCCTTTCATTTCGGCGACCGAGAGGTGCTGAGCGCGCCTTATGACAACCGCTTCATGCTCACGCAGGGGCTGACGCAGTTGGCCTTGGGGCTGATGATCCTGCTCACCTTGGGGTATTTTGTCGTCTGGCTTGCGCAGACCAAGGAGCGGATGTTTCTTTGGATTGCTCTGTCGTGTTTATCGGCCTGTGTGTTTTTGGCCTTGCTTGCCACCCATGCCACCGTGGGGACCTATAGGATCTCTGAAAGCCTGCATTCCCTCTCTGTCGCGAGCTATGTTTTGTTCATGCTCAAATTTGTGCGCAGCTTCCTTGGCATCGCGCCTTTGCGCAGCGAGCGGGTGCTGCCGTGGGTGATCTGTGGCGGTGTTCTGATCGCTGTTCTCTTGCCCCTGCGCTACGTCGATGCCGCGTGTTCTGCGGTCAATTTATGCGCCGCTGTGGCGGGGATCATCACCGTCGCGGTCATGTGGCAGCACCGCCATTCCGTGCCAAAGATCGACTTTTTGATCTTTTTTCCGGCGCTGTCTCTGGCCCTCGCACTTGCCTTTGACGGGCTGTTTTTGGTGCTGACCCATTCGCAGGCCCGTAGCATGAATTTGCTGCATCTGATGCCGCTTTTGACCGCGCTGGTCTGTCTTTGGCTCATCCTGTCGCAATTGATCCGCAGCCTGTCGGCACATGCCCAACTGACCGCGACATTGCACAGCACGATTGCCGAAAAATCGGCGCAGCTTGAAACCAGTTTCAATGAGCTGGCAATGGTGAGAAAGAAGCAAGCGATCAGCCAGGAGCGCAGCCGCATTTTGTTGGAATTGCATGATGGGGTCGGGGGCCAATTGGTCAACACGCTGGCCTATATGGAAAGCCAATCCATCGAGGACCCGACCCTGCGCACCGCCTTGGAGGATGCGCTGCGCGATCTGGCCTTGATGATGGACAGCATCGAAAGCCAAGACAGTCTGGCCACGCTGTTGGGGATGATGCGCACCCGGCTTGAGGGGCTTTTGGCCAAACACGGTGTCAGCTTTGAGTGGCAAATCCAAGACGAGCCGCTGTGGTCCTCTGGAACCCCGTCCGACAATTTGCATATCGCACGGATCGTGCAAGAGGCGATCACCAACGTGATCAAACACGCGCAAGCCAGCAAGATTAGGGTCTATGCCGACCACCGCCGGGTTACGGTTGCCGATGATGGTCTTGGGTTTGACGTCGATGCCGCTCAACGTGCCGACAGACCCCATTATGGCCTGACGGGGATGCGGCGGCGGGCGTCAAAAATAGGGGCGCATCTGTCCATTCAAACGGGACAAACGGGCACGTCTGTTTCCATTGAGCACATTGCAACATAACGGTTGGGCCCCTTGAGAGGCGGAGCATTCCCCCTGTGGGGGTACGCCGCGATCACCTAACGCATGCGGCATGTGGACTTCGTGCCGAACCCCGCCGGAGAACAGATCCAGCTGCCAGACCCAGGGGCACGGGAGCCGGATGCGAGGACGACGCGGGTGTCCGTCGCGGTCTTCGGGCTTTTCAGCCAATCAAACTGTGTCGCACCTTTGCCAGCGTAGGTTTTCGCGGGCGATGTGAACGGACGCAGCGGCTCCGTTTGATTTTCGGCGCTCGCAGGGAGGGCCGCGGCGACAAGCGCACAAGAGATCAGTGCCGCAGACGCGGCGCGTTTTAGATGTACAGTCGCAGACATTTGCTCAGCCTCTTTTTATGCCTCGGACCACTCGCGAAAGCCGTCGTCAGACCTTATTGGCCACCACAAGTGTTAAAGATTGGCATACAGGTCAATGAAAACCTGTGCGTGGCAAGAACAGGGCAAAGCTGTGTCAACGCGTAAAAAACAACGCGCAGGATATTTCCTGCGCGTTTTCATAGTTTTGAAATGGATCAACCGGGGTGGCGAATTTTCGCCGCTGCGGGGACAGGGCCGGGACGATCCCGCCCTATTTCAGGATCTGGTTCTTAACCCGCCAATCCGGGGCGCCGAATCCTTCTGGCCAAGGATAGACCTCGGGTTGGTTGAAATAGAGAATGCCGACAAGGCTCGGATAGTCGGTTTTTTCCTGACGCACCGCGTTTTCCCAGGTGCTGACATAGTCCGCTTTGCCGACATATCCGAGCTCCGCGACCACCACGGGTTTGCCAAAGGCGGCGGCACGTTCGTAGCGGGGCATGAAGACATCATCAAAGCTGCGATCCCGGCCATATTTGGCCTGATCCCAGGCTTGAAGTCCAAAAACCGTCAACCCGATCAGGTCGGCGTAGTCGTCACCGGGGTAGTATTTTGCCATGTCTTCATCACCCAAGGGTGACCACATGACGGTGATCGCGGGGGCACTTTTGCGACACAGGTCAATCATGTGCCGATAGGCGGCGATATAGGTGTCCGGGTTCCACCCGGCCCAAATGAATTGCCCCGAGCTGTCATCCATCTCATGGGCAAAGCGTAGGGTCACCGGGCTTTTGAGCGTGCCCAGCACGTCACAGACCGCTTTCATATTCGCATCATACCGCCCGTCTTCGATGCCACGGCGCAGATATTGCGCGGTGTTGCGTTCGCTGCGGGACCATGTCCAGGGCTCCAGCGTGACCAAAAGCGCCCGGCCCCGTTTTAACGCATAGGCATCCGCATCGTTGAGCGAGGGCAGATAAACGTCTTCCCATGGCAAAAAGAGATGTTCGATCACGACCTGCCCGTCGGCGCTAAAATCCCCGTCCGGGTCATAGACGCCAAAGGGCAACTCTCCGGGTGGCGCGGCGCGGGCCTCGGGCCCGGCGATCACGAGAGCGACCGACAGCGCGGCAAAAAATCCTTTCCCGATCTGTTTCATGTTTTGTCCTCCCTTTAAAATGCGGCACTCAGTTGCGCCCAATAATCCCGAAATGCACCCGGATGTCGCCGGGCCGCCCCATGCCGGCGCCGGACACAACGTATTCAACTTTCGTGAGGCCCGCGGGTTCAAAGCCGACAGCGAGCGCCTGAAAACTTTCCACCCCGCGCAAAGACACGCCCCAGACGGTCAGCGCGACCATACAGGTCATCGCCGAGACATAGCCCGGCAGGCGGAGCCCCAATTCACGGATCAAACCCGGACGGCGGTTTTCCAACAGATGACGGATGAAAATGGTGGCCAAAAGCGCGAGATAGAGCACCACGTTCACGATCGACAAAAGGTAAAACCCACGGGCTTCCCTGAGCTCGGACACCAGCAAGACCGGCACCAAAGCCCCGAGCGCGAGGGCGGCGTAAACGGCCATGATCCGCACCGGCAGGGTGGCGCTTGCGGCCTCGCCTTTCGGGGTGATGCGGAAATCAACGAATTTCCCACTGAGCCGGTCATAGACCGACATCGCACAGCCCCAGAGCACCCATGGCCATTGCAACAGAACGAAAAAAGCCTTTTCCCAGGACAGGACTTTGGCATTCAATGGCCGGAAGAACCGGTCGCGTTTCATCATATAGGCAAAGAGCACCATGACCGCGACGGAGGGCAGGAAATGCCCCAGAAATCCGGCATAAGTGACATCGGCAAAGCGGATGTCAAAGCTCACCGCGAGAATGGGCAAGACATACATCATCGCCATGGAGAGGGTGAAAAACGCGTACCAGCTTTGGCACAGCAGAAAGAGAAATTTGAGACGCAGCGGCAGTTGCCGCAGATGCGACGGCGTATGGCGCAGCAAAAGCGTCATCAGCGAGCGCGACCATTGGAATTCCTGTGTCACCAGATCGGGCAGGGTCGCCGGACCGTCGCCAATGGCAATCGCGTCCATGGCATGCACCCCGCGCCATCCCGCCACAGCCATCAACATGGTGGTGGAATGATCCTCGGCCAGTTCCGGGCCAAGCCCGCCCGCCTCCATCAGGGCGATGGTGCGCACGGCATAATGCGAGCCGATGCACATCGGGGTAAACACCGCCGTGTAACCGGCTTGGAACACGCCGTGAAACGCGGCCTCGGAATAAAGCCGCGTGCGGGCCGCCCAACTTTCCTTTGCATTGGCGGAACAGATCGACGGGGCGGAGACATAGCCGACCTCTGGATCGGCAAAGGGTCGCAACATTTCCCGCAAATACCCCGGTTGCGGCACATGATCTGAGTCCAGCTGACAAACGATATCGTAGGTGTCATAGCCCCATGTGTCGTAGAAAAAGGCCAGATTTCCCTCTTTGCACCGCGTCCGGCGTGGCCATTCGGCCCGATGATAGTCCGCAATGCCCTGACGGGTCGAAATCCTCACGCCATGGGCGTCGCACCAGGCGCGGGTCTGCGCATCGGGGGCTTCATCGGCCAGCCATGTGTCATGCGGATACTCTTGCGCGAGCATCGCTTCGAGTGTTTTGCGCACAACAGAAAAGGGTTCCGAGGGGGTTTTTGTCGTGACCATCGCCACGTCCCACTGTCCCGGCACGGGATCGGGGGCATCAGAGCGGCGGGATTTCAGGAAGACGACAACAAAGTACAGCTGCATCCCCCAAATCCAGAGCATGGCTCCGGTCACGATCCAATATCGCCCCAGACCGAGGACATGGGACGGCGTGAGCCACCATATCCAAAACCATCCCGCCGCAACCATCCAAAGCCCCGCCACCGCATAATACGAAACCGCGCGCCGTCCGGTCAGGATCGGCACCAGATAGGGACGCGGCTGCGTTGCGGGGTGGCGCGGCATGGATTTGGTCATCTCACGATCGCCTCCTGTTCGGGGGCAAACCACGGGGCGGCATCAGCGACCATCCGGTCAAGCCTGCGGTGTTTGGCCCGAAATCCCAGGCGTGTGGCGGCAAGCCGTGGATCGGCGGTCAATTCCGCGGGATCACCGGCCCGCCGATCCTCATAGACAACCGGCACTTTGCGTCCGGTGACCTTTTCCACGGCGGCAATGACATCGCGCACCGAAGCGCCCCGTCCGGTCCCGAGATTGACGGCAAGACTGTCTCTGCCCTCGTCCAGATAGGCGAGCGCACGCAAATGAGCGCGGGCCAGATCCTCGACATGGATATAATCGCGGATGCAGGTGCCATCGGGGGTTGGGTAATCCGTCCCGAACACTTTGAGCGCCGGACCTGTCCCGTAGGCGGCCTGAAGCGCCAGCGGGATGAGATGGGTTTCGGGGGTGTGATCCTCGCCGATCTCGCCATCATGGTCCGCCCCTGCCGCGTTGAAATACCGCAGCGCGACATAGCGCAGATCACTTGCCGCCGCCGCATCGCGCAACATCCATTCGCAAAACAACTTGCTGCGGCCATAGGGGTTGATCGGGACTTGTGGCGACATCTCGTTGATCGGCAGGGCATCGGGCACGCCGTAGGTGGCGCAACTCGATGAAAAGACGATTTTGGTCACACCGACTCCGGCCATGGCCCCGAGAAGCGAGGTCATGCCATCGAGATTGTTGTCATAATAGAGCGTCGGCATCACCATGCTCTCACCGACATAGGCCAGCGCCGCAAAATGGATGACGGCGTCAATTTTATGCCGTGTCAGGGCGCGCACCACCGCGCCCCTGTCGCGCAGATCGGCGACTTCGAGTGGCCCCCATTTCACGGCCGCGCGGTGGCCGCGTGACAGGTTGTCAAAGGTGACGGGTTCGATCCCATGTTGTGACAGGGCTTTGCAGCAATGTGACCCGATATAGCCTGCGCCGCCCGTGACCATGATGCGTTGCGGCAGGGTCATTGTAGATACCCCCCCGCCGACTGCAGGTTCTGAGTGGCACCGAGTTGCGCGGTTTGCATCTGGCTCAACTCCTTGCCGAAATAGGCGATGGTTGGGAGGAGCCCCTCCGCCAGCGCGATTTTTGGCGCCCAGTCGAGCAAGGCCTTGGCCCGTGTGATATCGGGGCGGCGTTGGCGTGGGTCATCTTTGGGGAGGTCCCGAAAGGTCAATCTTGATCTCGACTCTGTCATCTGAAGGACGAGTTGCGCGAGTTCGAGCATTGTGAACTCACCGGGATTTCCGAGATTGACAGGGTCATTCACCGTGTCGAGATCGGTGTCGGCCTCCATCAGGGCCATCAACCCGTCGAGCAGATCGTTGATGAAACAGAAGGACCGGGTTTGCAGGCCTTCGCCATAGATGGTGATCGGAACACCACTGAGCGCCTGTACGACGAAATTCGACACCACACGCCCGTCTTTCGGGTCCATCCGCGGCCCATAGGTGTTGAAAATGCGCGCGATGCGGACATCGACCCCGTCCTGGCGATGGGTCTCGTAAAACAACGTCTCGGCGGCGCGTTTGCCTTCGTCGTAGCACGATCTCGGGCCCACGGTGTTGACCAGCCCGCGATAGGTCTCGGATTGCATCGCGCAATCGGGATCACCATAGACCTCGGAGGTCGAGCTTTGCAAAATTCGGGCCCCTTTTTCGCGGGCCAGGGCCAAGAGGTTCATGCCTCCGAAAATACAGGTCTTGAATGTATGCAACGGATCGTTTTGGTATTTTGGTGGCGAAGCCGGACAGGCGAGATTGTAAATCTGGTCGATGGGACCGCGCAGACGGAATGGCGTGACCACGTCATGCAGGATAAAGGCGAAATTCGGATGTTGGATCAGCGCCGCGATATTCTCGCTGCGTCCGGTTTGCAGATTGTCGAGACAGATCACCCGATCGCCCCGCGCAATCAGCCGTCGCGACAGGTTCGAGCCGATAAATCCGGCCCCTCCGGCAATCAAAATAGTACGTGAATTGTTTGACTGTGATGGTGACTGTGATGGTGATGCTGATGCCCCAGCGGGCACGCCCGCAAATGCGGGCGTGTATGTGCAAGCCTTCGTCATAGTTCCCCCCCTTTGAGATGCGAGCACATCAAAAAAGCAAACGGCTCCCAAGCCTGCGCATGACGCGAGGCTGCATCTCGAAATCGTATAAGATCAAAAAAATGAACGTATTAGCTGACGTAGAAGGTGCATAAGACGTTCATGTCGAGGGACAGCTACCTCACTGCTCAGACAGGGTCGGTCCTCTCATGGTAAAATTAGAATACGAAATCAGACATCGCGACACCTGTCTATTTGGACAGGTCACCGGCGCGGCGCCTTGGTCGTGTTGCCGCCTTTTTGTTCTGCATCGCGGCAATCTTGGAGTGTCTTGTTTTAACATTTTATTTACCAGTTTTCGAATGCCCCCTGCTGCGCTGCAATCGCGCGAACAGAGGGCGCCATCGCGTGAAAAATCCCATATCCCCATGCCTTTCCAAAATGCGCCGAGCCCTCGAAAGACATAAAAAGGTCCGAATCGGTCTTACCATTCGGTCAGGAATTTCTATCGGCGATTAAGGCCCCGACCACGTCCGGGCGCAGAGCTGTTTCGGCGCAATCCGCCCGATCCAAGGTGACGCGGCAGACCTGTGACAGGCCCTGCACCGTCGCTGTGCCGGCCAAACCGTCCAACTTGCCAGGGTAGAGACCGTCCTGTTTCATGCGGGCCTGCAACAGGTAGATCGCGAAATTCGGGTTGGCCTTATAGAGATCACTGCCAAATGCCGCATCCAGCGGTCCCGGCGCGGCCATAAAGCGGTCTTGAAGTCCTGAATAGTTGTGCAACTGACGGGTTTTGGCCGCCGCGATTGTGAACTCAAAGCGCCACTGCTCCTGTGGGCTCAACAGATCCGCGTAGCGTTGGAGCAGCTCCATGGCGTGGGGCGTGTCCTTGCGGATGTTCATCCCGTTGCCGTCGCGCACCAGAGCAATCAGGAACCGGGCGGCTTCGGTATTGCCGGCATCTGCTGCCGTTTCCAGTTTGGCAAGCGTTGCCGGACCGTTCGCGCGCATGGAAATCCCCCACATTTGCCGCGTCGCGTCGAGCACTTCGATCCGTTCATTGCCCGTGGCCCGCGCGCGTTTGGCAAAGCCGTCGAATTTGGCACGCGAGGTTTTCCCATCGCCAAGATAACCATACATGGCCCCTTCGGCGAGAATGGCCCAAGCCGCGCCCCGTCCCATCTCGCCCGCACGGATGAGATAGGTTTGGGCCGCATTTGGGTCTTTCAAACTCCACATCAGCGCCTCGCCGTAGAGCTGTAGCCCGGTCGGATCGCCGCGGTCGGCCATCTGTTCAAAGAGATCGCGCGCCGCGCGCATGTCTTTTGGCACGCCAATCCCATACAAGAGGAACGTCCCGAGAGAGAGTTGCGCCTTGGTGTCTCCGGCCTGTGCAGCCGCCCTCAAAAGGGGGAGACCCGCGTCGCTGTCGCGCTGTGTCACCCAGCCACCGATCAGTTGTTCACCCAGGGTCCGCTGTGCTGCGAGGTCGCCGTCTGCGGATGCGTCCTTGAGCATGGCCAGACCTGCGGGAATATCTTGGGCGACCCCATCGGCCCCATAGATCAGTTGCATGGCCGTTTCGCTGACCGGCGGTGAGGCTTGCTGGGCAAAGCCCGCAGAGGCGCAACAAAGGGCCATCACAACCCCTGCGCAGCCGTGCCTCAGACCCCGCCACTCTCGCGTGGCTTTGCCCCATGATAAGTCCAAATGGATTGCCGTCATGATCACCCTCCCAAATACACTCAAGTCAGCACAACAGATGACGTGCTGATGATTTTGGTCTTTCGGAAGCGCCCGGAAAGACCATTGGAATGGATCGTGACAGCGTTGATCATATCACATCCTGTGGGAAAATGCGCGGCCGAATTTGGCGCGGTCTGATCAACGGGATTTGTCCAGTAAACGGTTGAAAGGCATGCGGCAGGGAGCAGGGCTTAACGTGGCACCAATTTCTGATGGGGATGCGGCGGCGGACGTCAAAAATCGGCGCAAATCTTTTCGCTCAAACGAGGGCATTTGAGTATTTTTGCGCATTAAAAATAAGGATTTAGGCGCGGTTTGGCGCGGATCATTCATGTGTGCTTTTTGCGCCACATGTGTGGATTCACACATAGAGTGACAGGTGAAGTCGGCTATGCAGGAGCGAAAGCGTTAATTTTAAGGATGGATGTCATGACACTCAAAACAAATGGCATCCGCCATCGTCTCGGTGCAGGTTGGCGCGGAACGGCGATCCGCTGCGCTGTGATGGCGATTTTGGCTTTTGTCTTGGGATCTCAGGGGGCCTCGGCCTTTGTTGGAGGCGGTGACACCAAGTATCGCTCAACACCCATGATCGGGTCCTGCAATGTCACGGCAACCACAACCGAAGACAGCGGGATAACGGCCGCTGTCTTCGTTGATGGTCTTGGGTCCTATGGCTATGCGGGGGGCAACTACGTCACGGCGGGCGCTACACCGGGGATTTCTTCTGGCCCCGCGATTACCCTTCTCTACCTTGCAAATTGCCTTGGAACGACAGAGGCGAATATCGCAGATTTCGTACAAGACGGCGCACAGCTTCCCTATGCCGACGAAAATTTTATGGGCTTTTCGTTTCGGCTTCTGTCGACCGCAGGGTCAATGAGCGCCGGGTTTTACACCTATTACATCAGTGAAGGCACCAACACCGCCCCAAGCCTGTCCTTTACCGATGATGTCTCAGCCAGTGCGACCACCAGCGACCAGATCACCATCACCACGACGGACCCGGACAGTGGCCAGCTTTCCATCGCGAAATATGGCTTTAGCGCCGATGCCACCTGTAACGCCAGCGATGCGCCGTCGATCGCTTTCTCGTCCGGCGTGTCGTTTTCGATCACATCAGAAACCAACAACGGCAACTATATTTGTGCGTCGATTTTTGACGGGATCACGACCACCTATCAATCCAGCGCAAATGCGTTGAACATTGATCTGACAGCCCCGGTGATCACGCCCCCGGCCACGCAGACCGCGCCGTCAGACGCCGGGGTTTCGACGGCGACGTTGGATGTGACCGGGTTGGGGTCGGTCACGGACAATTCCGGCGAGGTTCCCGCGATCACCTATAAGGTGGGCACCACGGTTCTGACGGGAAATTACGCCTTCCCGATCGGGAACACCACGGTGACGATGGATGCCACGGATAGCGTTGGCAATGTGGCCACCCAAGTGAGCTTTACCGTGACGGTGAGTGATTCCGCCAAACCCGTCGCGAATTTCATCGTTTCCGCCGGTGGCTTTGGCTGTAGCCCGATAACGGTCAGTTTCACAGATGCCTCCACGGCAGGCACCACAGGAGTGATCACGAATTGGTTGTGGGATTTTGGTGATGGCACGACCTCGACAGTGCAAAACCCGACCCACAGTTTCTCAAATATCACGGCCACCGTTCGTTTGACCGTCACCACCGCCCTTGGCGCAACCGACACGCGTACAATTGCCAGCGCCGTACAAGCGCTAGGACCTAAGGTGGATTTTTCGGCGGATGTCACCTCTGGCGACGCGCCTCTCGCTGTGGCTTTCACCTCCAGCACAATCGGCAGTGCGCCTCTCACCGGCATGGCATGGGCGTTTGGTGATGGTGTAACCTCTACAAGTTTCTCCTCCGCGGCGCATACGTTCACCGCACCCGGCTCGTATACTGTCTCGCTCATGGCGAACGATCTCGATGGCTGTAGCGGAACGGAAACAAAATCGGCCTTTATCACGGTGCTCGATACTGAAGCGCCGGTTCTGAGCGCCCCAACGGATCAAGTCGCCAATGCCGATGCAGGCCTGAACACCGCCGCATTGGATGTGACCGCTTTGGGGTCTGTGTCCGACAATTCCGGCGAGGTCCCTGCGATCATCTATAAGGTGGGGTCGACCGTTTTGAGCGGCTCTTATGATTTCCCCATTGGTGAAACGACGGTGACGATGGATGCGGCGGACACGTCAGGCAACGCCGCGACGCAGGTGAGCTTTACCGTGACGGTGAGCGACGACGAAGCGCCGGTGATCACTGCGCCCGCCAATATTGCGCAGGCGGCGGATGCCGGTGTTTCAACCGCTTCGGTGAGTTTTGCGGCCACGGTGTCGGACAACAGCGACACAGGTCTCGTGCCGGTGTTCAAAATCGGCAGCACGGTGATCAGCAGCCCCTATGATTTCCCATCGGGCGTGACCACGGTGACGATCGACGCCGAAGACAGTGCGGGCAATGCCGCGACGCAGGTGAGCTTTACCGTGACGGTGAATGACGCCGAAGCTCCGGTGATCACCGCCCCCGCGACCCAGAATGTAGACACCGATGCGGGGCTGAACACCGCCGCATTTGACGTGACCTCTTTGGGGTCTGTGACCGACAATTCCGGCGAGGTCCCGGCGATCACCTATGCGATTGGTGCGACTGTTTTGACCGGGTCCTATGATTTCCCCATTGGCGACACCACGGTGACGATGGATGCCACCGACAGCGCAGGCAATGCGGCGGCGCAGGTCAGTTTTCTGGTGGCCGTAACCGATGTGACCGCGCCGGAGATGCCAATCATCGCGACCACGGTGGTCAACTTCGGTGCGTCGATTTCTATTTCCGGCTCTGGTGAAATGGGGGCCACGGCCACGATTACCTTCCCGGATGGATCATACCAAACCGTCCTGTTGAGCAGCGGAACCTTTGATGTGACCTCCCCCCTTGGACAGCCCAGCGGCACGGTTCGGGTCACGGTCATGGATGCGGCGGGCAATGTGTCCCCTGCGGCCACGGTTGAGGTGGAGACCGATTTGATCGCGCCGAGCCTTGTGATCAGCGGCGCGACAGAGACGGCAGGGTTCGGGGATACAACCCTTTTGACCTTTACCTTCTCCGAGGATGTGACCGGCTTTGAGGTCTCGGACATCAGCCTCTCAAACGCCACAGTGGCCTCGGTCACGGGGGGGCCGGCGGTCTACACGGCGTTGGTGACCCTAACCGGGACAGGGGATGCGTCTGCGTCGGTGCCGGAGGGGGCCGCACAAGACACGGCGGGCAATCTCAGCACCGCCTCCAACAGAGTGACCATTTCTGACACAACGGTGGCCGACACCCAAGAACAGATCGCCACGTTTCTTCAGTCGCGGGCCACGCAATTGCTGGCCAACCAACCGGATTTGATCCCCTTCCTGATGGGCCAAAATCGCGGCAGGTTCAATGCACAGGTCAGCCGCGGCACGGGCCATTTTGACATCGCAAGCCCAGCCGGACAGCCGGTCTGGATGGCTTTGACCGGCTCATGGTCGGAGCAAGCGGGGGCCGAGACGCGCTATGTCTTTGGCGCTTTGGGCAGCCATGCCACCCTGTCCCCGAATATGATGGTTGGGGCCATGCTGCAATTTGATTACGCAGATCAAACAGATGGCCCGGCGCGAGTGACGGGACAGGGGTGGTTGACCGGTCCCTATGTCATTGCGCGCAGTCCCAATCATCCGCTCTATTTTGAGGGGCGGGCGCTCTATGGGCGGAGCTCAAACGACATTTCTCCCTATGGCACGTACACCGATCAGTTTGACACAAAGCGGTGGTTGCTTCAGGCGAAATTGGCCGGAAAAATGGCGTATGGCCCAACCACCCTGCGCCCGAATGTTGATCTGTCTTATACCTCAGACACGCAACTGAGCTATCAAGATGGGCTGGGCAATATCATCCCCGAGCAAAGGTTTGGCCTCGCTCAGGCGGCGCTTGGGCTGGACTTTGAGCATGACGTGCCGCTGACAAACGCCGATTTGCGGATCAATGGCGGGGTCTCAGCGATCTGGTCGCACAGTGAAGGCTCCGGCGCGGCAAGCAGCCTTGAGCCAAGTTCTGACGGATGGCGGGGCCGTGTGGATTTGGGTCTGAGCTATGCCTTTGACGGCGGATCAAACCTGGCACTG
This sequence comes from Celeribacter baekdonensis, assembly GCF_003047105.1. NCBI lineage: Bacteria > Pseudomonadati > Pseudomonadota > Alphaproteobacteria > Rhodobacterales > Roseobacteraceae > Celeribacter > Celeribacter baekdonensis. The sequence goes on along the minus strand of NZ_CP028476.1, from coordinate 41,077 downwards.
ACCGGATTTTATGACGGGATCGGGGCGTCAGACTATGAGAGCTTTGGCGTGGGCTTGGCCTATTCCATCGCGTTCTAGGCCCAAAGCGGAGAGCTTATTTCGAACAGTCCCAATTCGGGCCGCAGGTCTTGAGTATTTCACCGCTTTTGTTGGAGAGGGGTTGTTGATACTGAGAAGGGGCTATGCGGTTTGTCGCGAAAGCGTGGCATTGAGGTGGGCAAAGGTGCATGGTGTCTTTGGGGCGAAATGAGAGAGGCTAACCCATGAAGATCGCAGTGGCCGGTATCGGTTATGTTGGTTTGTCGAACGCGGTTTTGTTGGCGCAAAACCATGATGTTGTGGCGGTGGATATTTCCCCCTCTCGGGTTGAGATGCTCAATGCGCGCAAATCCCCCATCGTCGATGCCGAACTTGAAGAGTTTCTGGCGCATAAGCCCCTGAAGTTGCGGGCGACAATGGATAGCACAGCGGCCTATACGGATGCTGATTTTGTGATCGTGGCGACGCCGACGAACTATGACGCCAAGAGCAATTATTTCGACACGTCGAGCGTGGAGAAGGTCATTTTACAGGTGCTCGCCGTCAATGAAACGGCGACGATCGTGGTGAAATCGACCATTCCCGTGGGCTTTGTCAGCCGGATTAGAGACGAATTTGACACGGATCAGGTGATTTTCTCCCCTGAGTTTCTGCGCGAAGGCCGCGCTCTGTACGACAACCTTCATCCCTCGCGGATCATCGTGGGCGAACGTTCGGATCGCGCGCGCGTCTTTGCGGATTTGCTGCTTGAGGGCGCCGTCAAAAAGGACGTCGAAATCCTATTCACGGACGCGGATGAGGCCGAGGCGATCAAGCTGTTTGCCAACACCTATCTCGCGATGCGGGTGGCGTTTTTTAACGAATTGGACAGCTATGCCATGGCGGGTGGGATGAATTCACGCCAGATCATTGAAGGCATCGGTTTGGACCCACGTATTGGGTCACATTACAACAACCCGAGCTTTGGCTATGGCGGCTATTGCCTGCCGAAAGACACCAAACAACTCTTGGCGAACTACTCGGAAGTGCCGCAAAACCTCATCCGCGCCATTGTGGATGCCAATCACACCCGCAAAGATTTCCTGTCCGATCGGATCATCGCGCAGCATCCGAAAGTGGTGGGTGTTTACCGTTTGGTGATGAAAGCGGGTTCTGACAATTTCCGCCAATCCTCGATCCAGGGCATCATGAAACGGATCAAGGCCAAGGGCATCGAGGTCATCGTCTATGAACCGGTGATGGAGGAGAGCGAATTTTTTGGATCGCGCGTGGTCAATGATTTGGCGGCGTTCAAAGCGGAGGCTGATGTGATCGTCGCCAACCGCGTCACCGATGATATCTCAGATGTTTCTGAGAAAATTTTCACCCGCGACCTGTTTGGCGCGGATTGAGGACAGACCCTATGCCCACAGCTCTCGTCACCGGCGCCGCCGGGTTCATTGGCTCTTTTGTCTGTCGGACCCTTTTGGAAGATGGCTTGCGCGTCATCGGGTTGGATTGCCTGTCAGATTATTACGACGTGGCGCTGAAAGAGCGGCGCGAAGACACGCTTTTGGCCTATGAGGACTACCGGTCTGTACATGATAAGGTCGAGACGCCGGGTCTTTTGCGGGCGCTGTTCGAAGAAGAAAAGCCCGATGTGGTGATCCACCTCGCGGCACAGGCAGGGGTGCGGTATTCGATCGAGAACCCGCGCTCTTACCTTGAAAGCAACATCATCGGCACCTTTGAGCTGTTGGAAGCGGCGCGGGCCTATCCGCCCAAACACATGCTGTTGGCGTCCACCTCATCGGCCTATGGCGCCAACACCGACATGCCCTATTGCGAGACCGATAAGGCAGACCATCAGATGTCGTTCTATGCCGCGACCAAGAAATCCACGGAGAACATGGCGCATTCCTACGCGCATTTGTTTGGCCTGCCGATCACCATGTTCCGATTTTTCACCGTTTACGGCCCTTGGGGTCGCCCGGATATGGCGCTGTTCAAATTCACCAAGGCGATTTTGGATGACAAACCGATCGACGTTTACAATTTCGGCGATATGAAGCGCGATTTCACCTATGTCGAAGATCTCGTGCATGCCATCCGCCTGTTGATCGACGCGGTGCCTGTGCGGCCCGAAGATGGCGTGGTGGTAGAGGGTGATAGCCTGTCCCCGGTTGCGCCCTTCCGGGTGGTGAACATTGGCAATTCTGACGCGGTGCAATTGGTGGCCTTCATCGAAGCCATCGAGGCCGCCACGGGCAAAAAAGCCACCCGTAATCTGATGCCAATGCAAGCGGGTGACGTGCCCGCGACCTGGGCCAATGCCGATCTGTTGCACAAGCTCACCGGATACGCGCCCAAAACCGATGTCAAAGACGGCGTGGCTAAATTTGTCGGCTGGTATCGGCAATATTACGACGTGTGACACGTGGGGCTCAGGTCTGAAGCGTCTGGAATTGTGGGGCGGCCTGCACATTTTGATGCATTTGTAACATCGGCTTGTGACATATGTGAAAAAAGCCCTCTGCCATCAGGCCAGCGGTTGAAATCGTGACCCTTCAAAAGCATTACTGCGTATGTAGTGACGACAGTTGTACCAAGGGTGGCCCGAATATGAATTCTTCGAACAAGACGAATGAAACGCTCGATGTGGCCTTGGTCCACGATTGGCTCCCCGTCCTTGGCGGCGCGGAGAAAGTTGTCGAACAAATGGTGCGGGTCTACCCGCAGGCGACGATTTACACGTTGTTTGATTTTCTCTCACCCGAGGAGCGGGCCCAGGTGTCTCTGGGGCGGCCCGTTGAAACGAGCCGACTAAACGACTGGCCGGGGGTGAAGAAATATTATCGCTATCTGATTTTGCAAAGCACGCGGGCGATTGAGGAGTTCGATGTCACCCATCATGATCTTGTGCTGAGTTCGTCGGCCTCGCTGTCCAAAGGGGTTCTGACCTCCCCGGATCAGCTTCATGTGTGCTACATGCACAGCCCGGCGCGCTATGCCTGGGATCTGACCCATGAATATATCGGCTCAATCGGGGGCACGGGCGCTTGGTTGAAACAAAAGATCGCGCGGGAGATGATGCATAAGTTCCGGCTTTGGGACATGCGTTCAACGCCACAGATTGATCATCTGATTGCCAACTCCGAATTCATCAAAAAGCGGATATGGAAAACCTATCGTCGCGAGGCCACGGTCATCTATCCGCCGGTGGACACGGATGCGTTTACAATCTCCGAAAAACCGCGCGAGGACTTTTATTTCACGGCCTCGCGCATGGTGCCTTACAAACAAATCCAACTCATCGTTGAAACGTTCAAAGAGCGGCCAGATCTTCGGTTGATCGTGTCGGGTGACGGGCCGGAAATGCCGCGCATTCGTGCGGCAGCCGGGCCCAATGTCACGTTTTTGGGGCACGCGTCTTTTGAGGATATGCGCGATCATATGCAGCGCGCTAAAGCGTTTGTTTTTGCCGCCAAGGAAGATTTCGGGATTGTGCCTGTCGAAGCTCAGGCTTGCGGCACGCCGGTGATTGCTCTGTCGCATGGCGGTACGGCGGAAACGGTGAGAGGGCTATCACATGCACAGCCGACGGGCGTGCATTTTGACGACCAAACGGTGCCGTCGCTGTTGCAAGCGATCGAAGCCTTTGAGGCGAACGCGGCAGGGTTTTCGGAAGAAACCATTGCGGCTCATGCAAAGTCGTTTGCCTCAGAGCGCTTTCGCCGTGAGTTGTCCGAATTCGTCGACAACCTGCGCTGACCGCTCTTTTGTGTCTTTCCAATGCCTCAGGCCACTGGAGTAGATGAGGTAGGTCAGACCCATAAAATAAAAGAAAAAATTCACCCAAGTGAAGAGATAGACAAAGGCGGTCAGATTCAGCGCACCCATAAACAGCGCCATACTTGATCCGTTCTTGAGGGCAATCAGCCCCCCCAAGAGAACGGATGCGGCGAGGGCGTAAACATAGAGCGTGCCAACGGCGCCGTAGCGCAATTGCATGTAAGCCGTGGCATAATGGGCGTGACCGTGGTCGAGTTCTGTTTTCCCATACACAGAATATTCATAGGTGGCGCCATGGCCCAGTCCGAGAAGCTCTGTGGTAAACCCATTGCGCTGAAGCTGTGACCCGATCTGTTGTTTTTCGAGTTTGCGCGAGTTCAATGAAATAGATTCCCCGCCCTCCTCACCGTTTATGATGTTGTAGATGCGGACATATGTTTTGCTGCCCTCTGGGACGGTGGCAAGCAGAACAAAGGGAAACAGGGCAACCATCAAAAGCCCGGTGAGCCCCCCGCGAATGTCGAAGCGCAGTCGCATGATGAGGGCAATAACAAACACGCCACCAATAGAGGCCAAGGTCGAGCGGTTGATGTCCTCGACGGAGGCGACAAAGACGAACCAGAAGATGAGTGTTTCGCCCCAGAACCGCAGATTAAATTTGCCTTTGGCCAACGCGACGAATTGGAGTGCGGCCAGCATCGCAAAAATATGTGTGCCGGGAGATGCGCGTGAGGGCAGGCCAAGCGTAACGGCAATGGTTCCCACCACAACACAGCCTATGGCGGTGGCATAGATGATGCCTTTGATCCGGCGAAAGGCAGCGGTGAAATCCACTTTTGGCATGAGGCCAAATCGGATCAGGGACAAAAGGCACAAAAGCGTCGGAACCGAGTCATTGATGATGCTCGCAATGGATTGCCCCTGTAGCTTGCCGATGAGCACACCGTGCAGGTTCAACAAAAACCAAAAGACAATCAGCACCAAGATAGGACGATCCGACGGGAGACCTCTGAACTGGCCTTTTGCCAGCCAGACGGCGTGATCTAGGGCCAATAACACAAGAAAGATGAGCAAAGTCGTTGTGCTGAGCTTGTACCACCACAGGCCCAGACCAAGTTCAAAGACAAGTTTTGTGCTAAAACCCGCAAGGCAAAGATAGGCCACAATCCGTTCTGGATAGCTCATCAGTCGATAATTTTGAAAACGGACGCGCGTCATGGCTTCTCTAACTTTGTGCCGGCGATGTTTTTAAAGAGGCCAAGAATTCCATTCAATCACTCAACATACCAGCTCTTTCGCTTGAAAAATGCGGCATCTGATGAAAGGCACTTTACGGGTTTTGCGGGGTTTCCTGCATAGAGTGTATGTGTGTCTAGATAGGCTTTTGTCAGCACGGACTGTGCTCCAAGTACCGAGTTGTCAGGCAATTTTGCTCCTTTCAGTAATAAAGAGCGTGTCGCAATCATGCAGTGTTTCCCGATCGTGATCGGTGCGCAATCTTGTCTTGCATCCATAATGTCAATCCCATGCGTGTAAATAAATGTGTTACGGCCAGCAAAGAGCGAAAAGTCACCAATTGTAATTTTATCATTACAATCCAGAAAATGATTCCCAGTGAGTGCAGCACCTTCTCCCATAAGCAAAGCGGGAACGCGATCCACTCGGTGGCTGAAATGTTTTTTAGATCCTAAGGGAATGGCCGTTGCATACACCCTATTCCCAATCCGTGCATTCTTACCAAGCTCTAGCCGCTCTAGATTCCGTAACACACTCCAGTTTTTTATTACGCTTCCTTCTTTCAGGACAAGTTTTTTGACATGGATGTAAGACATGCCAATTTTCACGTTCGCCTCGATTTCGGCACGCATGGTGCGGCGATATATCATAATTTTGATAGGGCGCGGTAGAATTACGGCAAGTATATGAAGTATTTTCACCAACTTTTTCCTTTTACAAATCCTTCGAGGGTGTAGCTTTATAAGCTTTCAGCCATGCAAGCTGCATAAGAACTCGGATTGTTGCGATGCAAACAAGCGAGATTCCGGCACCAATCAGGCCAAACACGGAAATAACTAAGGTAAGCACCGGAAGTGCGATCACAAAGTTAATGATTGTGAGGCGCATTATGGCTTGATCTGCATGCAGTGAGTACATGGCCATTTTTTGTAGCTCAGCAAACACGTTGAGGTTAAAATTGACCAGCACAAAGTAGAAAATCACTTGCCATGCGCTCAAGGCTTCTTTGCCGATGAGCGGCAAAAGATAGGTTATGCCGACCAGAGCCGCGACCGAAAACAAGACGGTGGACAGGGTTGCCATGCGAGTGGTGGACCAAAACAAATGTGAGAGGCGGGCGGGGTTTTCGGCGGCTGTCCGCACGAACGCGGGCCGCGACATTTGCACCACGCCGGAGTAATGCAAATTGGCCAAGGCTGAGCCGATTTGTAGGAAAAACACGTAAATACCGGTGGCTTCGACGCCAAGCAGGGCGGTGATGATAAACCGATCCGATTGCACCGAGAGCGTTTCACATACGGAGGAAATATACAGCGGCCGCGCGGCCCGTGTGGTCCTGAATGTGGATGTGATGCCCTCGCGTAGACGCACCCCTGTTTTAAGCCATGGCCAGTCCCGCAGGGCGACAATGACGCCGAAAAAGGCAATTGTGGCGCCGATAAACCAAAAGAACAGCAGGGCGTCTATGTTGCGCAGCGCAGGGAACGCATAGGCCAGAGGGATATAGAGCAAGGCCCAGAGCCCGGCTCGAATGAAATGGAGAAGGTTGGCCCATATGGGCATCGCGCGGCTGACGAGGAGTTGGTAGCTTTCGGTGCCCAGATGCTCCATCAGCACCACGCACCAAACCAAGAACACGAGGAGCGGATTGGCAAGGGAGAGCGCCAAGAGCACGCCGAGGATGACGAGATAGAGGCACACCACATAGACCAGATAATGGACCAGAGGGGCGATGAGATCGCCTTTTTCGGCGCGCACCGCGGTGCGCGCCAGGACTTGCATCGTGCCCATTCCAAGCAGGGGGGCGGCGGCGATCGCGGCCGAGGACACAAGGCCGAACCACCCCAGATCCGCAAGGCCAAGAAACCTTGCGATAAACAATGTGAGGGCGAATTTCACAACGAGCGTCGTGATCCGCACACCCATCACAAACAATGACTTCTTGAACAAGAGGCTAACCTTTTTTGGAGACCGCGGGGTCATAGAGGGCTCACGATGTCCCTAATAGCTCCTGCGCTAGATCACCAGCCAAAGTCGAGACAATCTCCACCTCCTCTGGCGTCAACGCCTCTTTCCAATATTGATTTGTCTGCGCCAGAGAGCGGGTCCAGTCATGGGTCGCGTTGGGTGCTTTTTTCCCGACGGAGCGTTTGCTTTGTTGCTGGGCCAGATAGGCCATGGGCTTTTCTGCCGCGACGCCAAGCCAAGAAAACAACGCCTCATAAACGGCGGTTTCGTTGGTCTCGAGCTCTGTCGAGCAGACGATAAAAAGGTGAGGGGAGGTTTGATGTTTCTGAACCAAAAGGGCGCCCATCCGCCAAACGGAGGCCGCGCTGCGCACCGCACAGGGCGGCATTTTTACACTCTCTTCAAGAATGGCATCCGCCCCATATCGCGCTTTGTAGCGGGCGTAGATCGGCTCTAATTTTGTGACCCAACCCATCCGTTTATAGCTGGCCGCCCCCGCGAAAGGCGATCTGAGCGTTACCACGACCGGCAATCCCTGATCGAGCAAAGACGGCAGGGAGAGAAAGGCGTGAGGATCTTTCCAGATGATGGTGTCGGCAAAGGGCTGCAACCGTGCAAGCCGATAGGAGTGCAGGCTGCGACTGCCGCCGATTTTCAACATCATCTGGCGCAGAAGCGACGCCTTTTTATGTGATGGTCGGCTTTGCTGACCAAGCTGCAATTTTAAGCGACTCAGATGGTCCAACCACGTCACAAACACGTCTTGTGTCAGAGATCCCGCCCCAACGATGGGAAACTCTTCGTTGATGCGCACATCTCCGGTGGGGCCCCAAGGTTCATAGATCGACACCGCCCCAGGCATATGGGCAATGATATCACCCACGGGCGTTGTACCACTTCTGGGAGGGCCCGTTACGACGATGATTTTACGGGATTTAGATCTTTCAAGAAGCTGCCCAATATTCGTCGCCATCACGTCCCTAACATATCTTGATCACATCCAAGAGCCCGGTGATAGGCATGGCTTTTTATACGCAGAAAAGGCCGTGTTGATCGAGAGTTTTATCCTTTTAAGGGGCCTCTTTGAGAGCGATGCTAATTTTTAAATCAGTTTGGGGTCGATTGGAGCGCCCGGTGTTTTCTATCGGTCTGCATCGCCTCAGAGCCACACTCGGACAGGCCGCTGGAGCTATGAGGCCTGTGCCGTTTGGGATGCGATCATCTGGCGCGCTTCGTCATAAAGCCAAGTGTCATTTGCATAGTACTCTTTGACAAAGGCGCGCACCCGATCGCTGTGCAACGCATCCAGGGAGTTGTCCGGCAGGTATTTTGTCATGGATTTGATGACAAAGCTTTTGACGGACCAATAGAGACCAGAGGGCATGACTTTGCGGAGCGGTTTGCCAAAGCGTTTGATCACCGTGGCAATATGGGTCGCCATCGCATCGAGGTTTTCAAGGGGGTACACATGTTCAACAATGCGTTCACCGTCCAGGAAAACATAGTCGTATTGTGGGATAAAGTGGACATATTCCCCGCCCACATTGTCCCGGTGTGTCGTGATGTGATCCATGATGTGATCGAGCGTCTGATTGACCTCAGCATCGGACATTTCGGCAATGTTGGAGTTGCCAAACTCACGGATATGTTGTTGGACCGCTGAAATGAACCTTTTGAACGGATCGCGCGCGACGGCAAAACAGGCACAGTTGCGATAGGCGGCAAGTTCATCGGGAAAATAGTCACGCAACATCCACAATGGTTTGTGCGCGTCCATATATGTGCCGAGACCTTCACGGGTGTCGAGTTTCAGGCCGGTATAGCGGATCTCGCCCGGGAGCGGCGGATCCAAAGCTGCCGTGAGCCCGATTGCGATAGAAGAGCCGCCGCACTTTGGAATGTGGACGAAAACAAACTTGTCCGCTTCGCGGATGATGTTGACCATGGGAACACTTTCGATCGCTGTTTTTTGATTCCTGCCCCGCTCAGGTTAAGGGATTGGGGCAGTTGGGGAAGCCCCAATGTGAGGATGGCAAAACAGAATTTTCTGATCTGTCTGACTTAGTCTCCCGCACTGTTTGCATAGATTATGATTTAACCGCAATTGAAACGCCAAAATTTAGACCATGTGGGAAAAACGGCTGGCACAGATGCCCCATTTTTTTGCAATAGCGTGACATCGGGACAAATGCCTTGGTTCATTGTGGTGAAGCTGGCACTATCAACGGGCACATAAGCGGAAAGAACAACATATTCCCGCGAAAAATTATGGGATTGATCCGCCTTGCACTCACGCGATATACCTAATCTTTTTCTTGTTGGCCCCCCGAAATGCGGCACGACATTTCTTCAGGCCGCACTTGTACAATCACGCCACATATTTGGGCCGGTGATTAAGGAGCCGCAATTTTTCGTTTTTGCCCCAGACCGCTTTGCCTATAGCGCGGGGAAAAATATCCCGGTGATTGAGCAGGCGTATAATAAAAACGCCTATATGGCCCTTTTTAAAGAGTGGAGAGAGGAAGCCTTTGCCATCGATGCTTCTGCCAACCAATTGCACGGGCGAAATACAGCCAAACGGATTTTTGACGCCAATCCTGACGCCAAAATCATTGCGGTTTTACGAGAGCCCGTGGCCCGCGCTTATTCACATTATTTGATGATGAACCGTTGGGGGGCGGTGCCCGAACCCTTGGAAGAGGCTTTAGAAATTGAGCAGCAAGAAATTCAAGCCCTGGGGGAACAGCCAAGTGCGTTGCAATATTCCTTTGTGCGCCAATCCCTCTATTTTGATGCCGTGAAAAGTTATCTGGATGTGTTTGGCCCGGCCAACGTTCGGATTTATCACTTTGCGGATGTGACCCAAAATTTACCGATGATCTTGAAGGATTTAGAGGAATTTCTCTCCGTACCGCTCTCATATACGAATGCCATAGATGGCCCTAAAAATTCCTTTCGGGCACCACGTTCGCAAGCCGCATCAAGGCTTTTGGCGTTTTATCACACGCTGCCCATCAAGCCTTTGGTGAATCAAATCACACCACGTAAGTTGCGTAACTTTGTGCGCACTTGGTTCCACCGTCTGAATTCAAAAGAGACGCCAAAGCCGCCCTTGAGTGATGTCGCCCGCGCACGAATCTTGGACCTGGTTGGCGACGATTACCCCCGTACCTTGCAGTTGGTCCGGGACCGTGGGAGTTTGTTTGAGATTGAAAAACGGCAGCCACCGCATGAGTGGAACGACAGATGAAGGTCCCAACGTGAACGAATTAGAGAACCCCCTGCGATCCGTTTTGGTTGTCAGCGATTTCGCCTGTATCAACGGCGGGGGGCAAAGGTTGCGATTGATGGCGCGCGTTTGGCGGCTGAAGCTGGGTTAGAGGTCACGTTTTTCGCGCCGGTTGGCCCTGTTGCGCCCGAGCTGACACATCCCAACATCACCGTGGTCTGTTTGGACCAGTCTGACATCCTTCATGCCAAAAGCCGGGTGAAAGCGGCGCTTCAGGGAATTTGGAACGCAGAGGCCGTGCGTGCCTTATCCGAGGTGATGGACACGTTGGATCCGGCCACGACGGTCATGCATGTCCACAGCTACGTCAAAGCGATCTCGCCCGCCATTGGCCCGGTTTTGGCCCGCGGTGCTTTGAAAAACGTCTTTACGATGCATGATTATTTTCTGGCCTGCCCAAATGGTGGGTTTTACGACTACCAGAAGGACGAAATTTGTACCCGGCGGGCCATGGGGGTGTCTTGCCTGACCACACAATGTGATGTGCGCAAAGCCAGTCATAAGGCGTGGCGGGTCGTGCGTCAGGCCATCAGCCAAACCGCCGGTGCCCTGCCCCGCGGTCTGAAACACATCATCTATATTTCCGAATTTCAGAAAAATATCATGGCGCCTTACCTGTCGGCAGGGTGTGGATTGTATCACGTGCCCAACCCTGTGGAGGTGTCGCCCGATCCCAAGGGGGACCCGCGCCACAGCGACAGGTTTCTCTTTATCGGTCGGCTGAACCCGGAAAAGGGCGCTGTCCTATTCGCTCAAGCTGCCCAGATGGCGGGGGTCCAGGCGGTTTTTGTGGGCGATGGTCAAGATCGGGATCAGGTTCTGGCAGCCAATCCAAGCGCGCAGATATTGGGTTGGAAATCCCCTGCCGAAGTGCAGGAGCTGATCAAGACCGCGCGGTGTGTTGTGTTTGCAAGCTTGTGGCCGGAGCCTCTTGGGCTGGTGCCTTTGGAAGCGATCCATTTGGGGGTTCCGGTGATTGCCGGACGGTGGACGGCCGCCTGTGAGACGGTTGACCATGATCGCACGGGACTTTTGATCGAGACACCTGACGCTGAGACTTTTGCCGCGGCCATCAAGGATCTCTGCGAGGACACACATCCCGTTTTTGAACGGATCAAGACCTATGTCCCCAGCTACACGCCTGAGGCGCATCAAAAGGCGTTGTTCGACACTTATATGCAGGTGTTGCAAAGCTGACACCGGTGCAGCGTACTCTGGGCTAAGACCCTCTTAGAGGGATCGTTTTATAAGCCTTTTCATCACACACGATGAAAAGGATGACAGCATGCAAGACCCGTTTAAGTCCCGCGTCCCCAATCTCAATGGTCCGGCGACGGATCTTCTGCCCGTTGTGCCATCCGATGCGCTGGACCTCCCGGCTGTCGCTGTAGCTCTGTTTGTGGAAACGGCTGGCAGCCTGTCGTTTGTCGCGCAAAGTGGTGAGACGCGATCTGTCAACATGACGGATTTTTCGATTCTCCCCGTTGGCACCCGCCGCGTTTTGGCATCCGGCACGACAGCCACCGGAATTCATGCGTTTGTCGTGGGGTAAATCATGTTTTCAATTGGTTTTGGTTTGATGGGGCGTAGAAATCCGCGCCCAAGCAATACCCCTCCGCCTTGGAGCCCCACCGCACTGTCCGCGTTTGCGTGGTATGATGTTTCGGATCTCTCAACGCTGTTTCAGGACATGGGGCAAACTGTTCCGGTGACCACGGATGGCGATCCTGTCGGGATGGTTCTCGACAAGTCTGGCAATGGATATCACCTGACGCAGTCTGTGGCTTTGTCGCGTCCAATTTACCGGACTGACGGTGCGTCCCATTGGTTGAATTTCGACGGGAGCACTCAGACCTTAGAGCACGCAACCCTGCCTGTTCCGGCCACATTTTCTTTCGTGATGGCAGCAACGGTCGAAACCTTTCCGTCAAATTTTTCTGCCTTGATTTCGATGGAGAGTGCAGCAGGTTTTCAAGTGGACGCCGGATCAAAGACCAATGGTTTTAATTTTCGGTTTAATGGGACGGCCCTGTCCTCTCTTCGCCGACAGTCTTCCACGGGATTTGAGGGGCCTTGCACGCCTATTGCATTGCTTTGAATGCAACCGGTGGCCAGCTTTTGGGGCGAGTGGATGGGTTCGAAGAGTATTCGGCCAGTGACTATAATGGAACGCTTTCCGCTTCACAGCATCTTCGCCTTTTTACGGATAGCAATGACAATCAAAGAGTAGGCGGAAAGTTCTACAAGCTTGCGCTGTTGCCAACGACGGTTCTCGAAAATCTGGACCAAACCGAAACCTGGGCCCTGCAATAACTCATCAGGTTTGGTTGTGGAACAAGGCACCCCAGCGGCTTTGAGCCAACAGGGTGTCTTGAGGGCCATGGCTCAATAATAGCCTTCGCCATAATAGTCGTGCGCTTTTGTGGAATCGATCATGCTCAACACAATACCGTCCACATCATGCCCAGAGGATTTGAAGGTGGCGATGGCGCGTTTGACCGCTGCACGTGGCGTATTTGAAAACTCCACGAGGAGCACATTGTAATCCACATAATGCGCCATAAGCCGCGCGTCAGGAACCAACAGAACAGGCGGCGTATCCAGAATCACAATGTCGTAGGCCGCCCGCATTTCTTCAATGCGGCTTTGCCAATCCGTCTGTGCAAAAAGATCCGCCGGGCTTTGATCGGTTTGCCCGGCCGTGATGACATCACAGCCAATTTGCGGGCAAGGGGTCGCAACCTCATCAAGCGTGCCCGATCCCTGCATCAAAGCCACGAGACTGCCAGACGGCGGCAAGTCAAAATAGACTTGGAACTTGGCGCGCCTCAGATCGCATTCCACAAGCAAGACTTTTTTGCCCATTTGGGCATAGCTCATGGCAAGCGAAATGCTTGTTGTCGTTTTCCCCTCGGCCGGCAAGGAGGATGACATCATGATGACCTTATGGGCATTCCCTGATCCCAACAGTTCAAGCGAAGATCTGAAATTTCGGATGGACTCGGCAAACGGACTGGATCGTTCCTCCCGCAGGACCGCCAAAACATCGGATCGGGATTTGGCACGCACCCGGTGAGTTGCCCCGATCACCGGCAGGCGCGTGGCCTGTTCAATCTCTTCCGTAGAACGGAAATTGCGGCGAGAACTTTCCCCAAGCAAGAGCCAGCCGAGGCTGACAACGCCCCCCAGAAATGCACTGAAAATGATGATCATCGGCCGGTTTGGCGATTGCGGGAAGTTGGGCACTTCGGCATTGGAAATCACCCGGCTGTCCGCGGTTTGTATGCCTTCCTGAGATGAGGTCTCTTTCGTCCGCGTCAGAAAATGTTCGTAGAGCAGGCGGTTCGCCTCCACTTCGCGTTCAAGTTGCCGCTGTGCGATCAGTTCCGTTGATTGCTGATTCAGCTTGTCGGAGAGAACCGCCTCGGATTCAGTCAACGCGACAAACTCGCGGTCCAAACGCGCAATATTCTGGCTCAATGACGTTTTAATTCTTTGCAGCATACGGACAAATTCTGGCGATGAAAAATTGTCCTCGCTTTCGCGCATCAAGCGGATGAGATCGCGATCAGACGTGAGCGCAGCCACCTGACTGTATGTCGGGTTGACCAGCGCTTCGAGTTCAAGCAGTTGAATTTGTTCAATCGTCAGTGTCTGAAAGGCGGAGCGGTTGAGTGTCAACCGGTTGCGTGTTTCTTTCAGCTGACGTTCGAGGGCATCCAGACCCTCTTCTCCGGGCAGGCTGATCGAGGCACTAAACTCAGACAGTCTTTGCTCAGACGCCTCCAGTTCCTTTTGCAGCTCTTGCACTTGATCAGAGAGCCAAAGTGCGGCCTCTTCTGTGGCGGCCACTTTATACGTGCGCTGTTTTTCGATGTAGGTTTCGCTGACGGTTTGGGAGATAAGCGCCGCTTTTTGCGGATCTTTACTCAACCCGGAGACAACAAAAATAAACGAGTCAGGGACGTTGCGGACGTTGGTTTTGTTGGAGAGCGCATCCACAACCGCCCCCAATTGCACCGCTTCAGAAACCGCGTTGGCATCGGCATCTTGGCCTGCTAACAAACGGGACAATAGCCCCTTTTCGCGCAGATATGGATTGAATTCGGGGTCAGAAATCAGATCGAGTTTACGGCTGACATCGGCCAGATAGCCCCTGCTTTGGATCACCTGAAGCTCTGAGTTCAGTTCAACGGATGTCCCGGAGAACCCTTCAACAATATTATCAAAACTGATGACTTGGCTGGTCTTCACGTTGAGTTGCAGCGTGGACGTGGCCCGGTACACAGGTGTTGCAACCTGAAAGGCATAAAAGGCGCCGACCAATGCCGCTGCACCGACACAGACGGCGATGGTCACCTTGCCGTTTTTGATCGCCTGAAAAAGCGGCGCAAAACTCAGTACATCTTCAAGATTCTCATCACTCATCACGACCGCTTCCTTGTTGTCTCTCGACATGTGCTTGACCTAGACATACCCAAACCAAGCACATTCTTATGCGTTCTGCCATATGTTAGACGGACATATGAACACAAGTTCCAAAGCCTTCAAATGAGTGGTTAAAACCTGCCCATAAAAGAGGAACAACGTCATGTCACCCTTAACCCGCATCGCGAGTGATCAGGGCGCCAACTGTCGTGTTCAACCATTGCCGTGACTGAACGATCTGATTTGTCTTGGCATCGACCCAGAACAGATTGCGCGGGCTCTCACCGTAGCCCCGGCAATCTTCTTGCATCAGAACCGTTTTTTTCTTGGCGCCGCCGCCCAGATCAAGATCCCAAGGCCCCTGATTGCTCACGCGACATTGGAAAGACACGGTATATGCTTGGTCATTGCCGGACAGGAGCGTCATGAAACGTTCCGCATAGCCTTCACGCCGAGCCCGCACGAGGCTCGCCGTCTTGGACACATCCGCCGCGAGCACATCGGCACCAAATCCGCGGGTCCCAACAATCATGCCGTCTTTGATCGAAACCGTGGCTCCGTTGCCGGTCAACCAGGTCCCGACCCCATCCGTTGACGTGGTCCAGAGATAGAAATTCGCCGCGAGGTTTTGGGCCTGTACAGAAATGGTTTTTTGGGGCGCTCCGGCCTGTTTCAACGCGGTGAAGGTGGGGTTCGCCACCCGCGACACACCCAATTTGGTGCCCGTGAGCACCCCCATGACTTTATTTGAGGTCGCGCCAGAACACGCCGTGACCATCAAAGCCGCAGCCACCACAATCCAACGTCCTGTCATTGCAAGCCCTTTCATCGCCAGAAACGACCCCAACGGTCTTCAAGCTCGCTTGTGTGCGCATCGCGCGTCACACCATATAGCCGATTGCGCACGAACAGACGTGCCCCCCCATCGCGGGTCACCGGTTGAATCGTCATAGACACGCCCTCCTTCGAGGGTTCCCCCGTCAGCCAGTTCACCGGAATGGTCAACCGAACGCCTTTGTCGAATGACCCTTCGCCAAAATCGTTAAAGGGAATATCGGTGATCGTGAAATACGCTCCGATCTTGAAGCCGTTGTCAAACTCACGGTCCAGAGACACTGTCGTGCCCCAATCTTTGGCAAGATAGCGTCCGGCATCAATCTGACCCAGATAACCACCGCCAAAATCGTAATAGGCACTCAGATGCCCAGTCGCGACCTCGTATTCTTGAAACCCAAACAGCTGATCGAAATCACGCTGTTTGACATAGTTGACTTCGGCGCCGAGCGCGAGGCGGCTGTCCGTGGGATACCAAAGCAATTCGCCTGAGACACCCCCGTACATGGTTTCAAGATAGCCAGCCGTCAGACGCCCATAGAGGTTGCGGCCAGGGCGGAAGAAATACTCTGCCGTCAGGTGCTTGATTTCGGTATCCGCCTGGGTGGCGTAGAGCCCTGAGTCTGAACGAACATGCCTAATTTTGGAATTTGAAAGCCGGGTGATCGAGTCGAGATTGCCAACAACCGGCTGACGCACGGCACCTGACAAAATCACCCCTGAAAAAGGCGTGTAGGCCGCGGTGGCTTCCACCCCTAAATCGGCCCGCAACGGGCTATCCGGGTCGAACAGCGACGGCTGAATATAGGGTTTCAGACCAAAAGACATCTTTGGGTAGGCCCGAGACGCGGGCACTGTTGTCCCAACCGCATCCGCAATATCCGCACGCGCGAACATTCTCCAGCTGCCATCCAAATCATGTTCCAACGCGACCAGATCCCGACGTTTGATCGTCGTTGTCGAAATCGGCATCCCCTTTTCCGTGACCACAAGGCGGAATGTGCCAACCTCAGCGGGCATCATATTGGCCAAGAGACGCGAGGCACGGCCAAGCGCCTGAGGCAGTGCGCCAAAACGCTGATTGCTCATGCGAACGGTTGCGACATCCCCCGAAACGGTGAGGCCCTCCAACACCAGCCCCTCCGCCGCAAAGGCCGCCGCAAGCGCAGTTTCCCCGGAAGAGGTCGACGTGGAAGAGCTATCCCACCCCAAATCAGACCGCTGTGGCGTCGCCATGATCGGGACCGGTGCCGCTTCTCGACCGCTCGGAACTTTCGGCCGTTCTGGATGCAGCGGGAAAGTGGCCATCACCCCCAACTCCGCCCCATGCAGCGCATAGGCACTGATGTTTGCGCCATTTTTGGCCTGATAGGACAGAGCGACATTGATTGGGGTGTTTTGAACGAAACCGGCGCTGCCAGATTCCTTTACATAGGCATCGGACGAATATTCAGCCCTCAGGCTAAACCGATCATTGAAACGATATTCCACCCCACCAAAGAGGGCGGCATCACCCCGAAACCACTGATCCGCCTCAAGCCGACCCACTTCGTTGATGCTGCTTGGGCCTGATCCGCGCGTGTCAAAATAATCGGAAATCACACTGAGAGGGTTCTCAAACGCCCCATGCGTCGCCAAACGGCCCCAGCCCACCCCCCCGGTCACGGCCAGTTTGTCCCCAAAATGTTTCGTCGCCACGAGATATTCAGAGGAATAAATCCCGGTGCCGCCAAAATCACGCAGCCCGGCCGAAATGGCGGGCCACACACCAGATTCTTCCATCAACAGAACATTGATGTCGAAACTGCGGTCATAGCGCGTTTTGCCGGGGCCATCGTAATCTTGGATGGTTGAATATCGGAATGTTCCCGTGACTCGGGGCGAGATTTGGAAGGACAGCGTGTTTTTGAGTGTCCCCCCACCATAAGAGAGGGTTGGGACCAAAAGCCCATCTTCAAGCGGCGTGGCCACGGGCATATCGATCAACCCCGGCGTGCCATAGGTGGAAATCGGGGTCTCCGCCGATGCTGCGCCACAAAGTGCGATGATTGAGCAGGCTATAACCGGATGTTTGAAATGCACTGCCATATGTCCGTTTGTTTCCACGACTTTCGGCAAAGGTAGCAAAAGCCACTATTCCGAGATAGGAGACCATGCTATTTAGCAAGGCACTGTGACAGATTTGACAGCCTGACGCGTCCTCTTCAAGCCAAGCCGGGTAAAGTGAAAAAAATCCTTAAACGTCTCGTGCATAAGCGGCAGGTTGTGCCCAATTTTACGCCGCTTCCGCTCACCACTGCCCAAACTATATGTGTCATTGGGGACATTCATGGCGCGCTCCCGCCTCTGCAAGCCCTCCTCAAAACCTGCGCGGCACAGGCCCCAGACGCACAGCTTGTGTTTCTTGGAGACTATATCGATCGGGGCGACCAGGTGCCGGAGGTGCTTGCACTCTTGAAACGCCTGCAAGACGATGCCGGCGCGATCTGCCTCAAGGGCAACCACGAAGACATGATGTTGCGATTTCTCGACGATCCCGCCCGCAATGGCCCGATCTGGCTGCGACACGGAGGGTTGCAAACCTTGGCGGGATACGGGGTCTCAGGGGTGTCTTTGCGCCATGACCCACAGTCCCTGACGGCACTGCGCGATCAGCTTCGCCGCGTCTTTTCGCCAGAGATGGAGGCCTGGTTGCGCGCCCTGCCCTGTCATTTTCTCAGTGGCACTTTGGCCGCCGTGCATGCCGGGGCGGACCCGGCCCGCCCCATGTCGCGGCAAAAGCCCCAGCACTTGCTTTGGGGCCATAAGGATTTTGGGACGGTTCCCCGCTCTGATGGGCTCTGGATCATTCATGGGCACACCATCGTGGACACCCCGACAATGACCCCCGGCATCATTTCCGTGGACACAGGGGCCTATATAACAGGACAGCTGAGCGCGGCACTGATTGCCGGTGACTCTGTGACGTTTCTACAAAGCTGAGCCCTGCCCCGACCATGGGCACACTCGGAAGACCGCATGAAAAAAGCGCCGGTTTACGGCGCTTTTTGTCTTTTCAAAATGAGCGAAGCTCTTAGTTCGTGGTGGAAGGTGTCGACGCGCCGCCGCCGCCCGCCGCCGCCGCAGCCACACCGGCTGCAATCAGCGGAGCGATAAACGGCACAAAGTTCTGCACGTCACCCGCTGGCGGAACCACCACACAGGCCGGATCTGCTGCGTTTGCTGGAAGCGTACAATCAACGCTTGTGACACCTTGAGCCGAGACTGCGCCAGCAGCCAAGACAAACCCTGCACTCAGAGCCAAAACCAACTTATTCATCACGGGACCTTTCCTTCACAATTACTATTTTGGGGGCGCTCAGGGCAAACCATCGCCTGAACCAGCCAATTAATCAGAAACTACCATATTGCTTGGGTATCCGCACTATAGAAACTCAAAGGCAGTTAAATAAGGTTTGATCTGCTGACTTAATGAGCAATCAATCCGGCTTAAGGCGGCCCAATGCCCCTTTTGCCACCCGCATTTTGACAAATCCAAGAAAGGCGTGCTCGGCAGAATGCAAACGCGGATGACCAGATTCGGCCCAATACGCGCGCCAATCCGCCTCAAGCGCATAGACATCCCATCCCGGCGCAATATCGCGTGCCCGCTCAAACACCGCACCCGGCAATGGCCCAAGGGTCGGCCCATCCCCCTCGAGAACCCGCGCCCGGGATGCAAAACGAATGATATCTCCCGTCTCCTCCGCCATTTCATAATCTGGCAGGTGGTCGGCAGCGATCATGTCGCGGATCATCTTACGAAACACCCGACGCGGGCTGGCCGAGCCGGATTTTTTCAACAGCACCTCCACAGAGACACGCCAGTGATCTTGTTTGCCGCAATGTTTTCGGGCCAGTTCATAGATCCGCCGTTCAAGCGGCTTACGCAGTCGGAAATAATCCCGGCTCAGTGTCAGAACAGATTTTGACATCACTGCCCGAAACAGCCAGTCCGACAATGTAATCGACACGCTGACCATCCGCCCGCCGCGGGTTTTGCGCACGATCTCCCAACTCTCGATCAACCCAAACCCAGAGGTCACTTCCGCCTCTCCCGTGCTGATGTTGGTCTTGATGCGGGTGCCTGCGAGACGCTCAAAGGCTTCAGTCAGACGTCGATAGGAATCGCCGCTGGTCTCGCGGTTTGTCGCCACCAAAAGATCATGCGCCCGCAGGGTCAGTGTCCGGCTCACTACACGCCCCATGTTGAGCGCCGCCATCAATTGGCTGATGCAAAAGATCAGGATGTCTTTGTCGTGGATTGTCGCCAAGCCTTTGACCGACGGCGTCACTTCGATCCGGGCACCATTATGCTCATAGGATAGAATCCGCCGGTCCGGGCGCGTGGACAACGAAAACACCGGGTGCTCCATCGTGGCGAGGTCATCCTTTGGGATGGCATCGAAAATGTCGCAAAGAAAAAAATCAATCTGCGGATAGCGTTCAGGCAAAAGCCCCCCTGCCCCCGCAGACATCACAGCGCCTGCCATTTCTGTCCCTGACTGCCCCTCTTTTGTGGGCGATACCAACTCTGCTCGTTTCGTGGTTTTATTGACACCCAACTTAGGTGGATCGCTTATTTTGGTCCAGTCTTTCTGTCGGGGGTTCAGAGTCACTAGAGTGTGGGTTCAGAGTCACCCTATCGGGGGTTCAGAGTCACTGCAGCTTTCAAGATTGACATTTTTCTGTTTTTTTTCATACAGATAGAAATCTTTCTAAAATCCTTAACTAATATATAACTCAATTTTAACACATATATTTTTTTCAACCCCGGCTGAGATCCCACGAGGCAAGCTCTAAAAATCCCCTATTTTTCAACGAATTGATTCTCCACATGTGGTTTTTTCTTTCATATGCCACCTTTTAGGGTATTCTGAAAAAAACGCGTTACATGGGTGTCAGAATGGCCAAAGACAACACAGAACAGCCACCCTATTTCAACATTGATCCCGATCAGGCTTTGAAGGATTTGGGCCAGCCCATCACCACCAAAGGCTTTGCTGAAATCGCAGGCACCTGTGCCCGAGGTCGCGATGATCTTGCATCGCGGGGGATGAATGAGGCCGGGCGCAAAGAGCTTAGGCTGTTTTCTACTTGGGAGATTACACGCTATCTGATTCCTGTGGCTACACCACATTTTAGGCGCGTTCTTCGGTCCAATCCAGATTTGCCACAAGGTCGCTCTGAGTCAGAAACCGGGGCCAAATGGTTTTCCCTTGATGAGGTTTTGCGTCTGCGCGCCCATTTCGCCGCAGAGGGTTCAAAGACCAAAGAGTATTTGCCCTACAGGCCGAAAGGTCTGCCTGCAAAACTCGTGGCCGTGGCCAATTTCAAAGGTGGTGTTGGCAAAACCTCGACTGCGGCACATTTGGCGATGTCCGCCGCTCTCGATGGCTATAAGGTTCTGGTGATTGATCTTGATAGTCAAGGATCGATGACCTCGATTTTTGGTGGAAAAGTCGAAGATGAATGGGGCACCGTGTTTCCGCTTTTGGCCCGTCACTATGCCACCCATCAACGGCAGGCCAACCAATCTCGGATGGACCGCGGAGAGGCGCCTGTGCCGCTGGATGAGACGCTGACAGAGGCATTGAAGGTTAAAACCCAAGACGTCATTCAATCAACCCACTGGCCGAACATTGATCTGATCGGCGCGCAGCTCAATCTCTATTGGTCCGAATTCCAAATCCCGGTTTGGCGGATGCAGGGGCGGGGGTGGAAGCTTTGGGATGCGCTGACCGATGTCTTGGAGGCGGACGGGGTTTTGAACGACTATGATGTCATTTTCCTCGATACCCCCCCTGCCCTCGGCTATCTGACGATAAATGGCTTGGCCGCGGCAGACATCTTGTTGGTGCCGCTTGGGGCATCGTTTTTGGAATTCGATTCAACCGGCCGGTTCTTTGACATGCTTCATTCCACATTTCAGTCGATCGAAGAGGGTGAAAACATGGCCGCCCGCGCGCTTGGTCGTGACGAGTTGTCTTTTGAATGGGATGCTGTGCGAGCGGTGATCACCCGTTATGATGGCGCGCAGCAGGGCGAACTTGCGTCTTTGATGCAGGCCTATCTGGGTCAAACCCTCTCGCCGCATCGTCAGGATTTTACCGCGCTCATCGGTCAGGCTGGCGAACAGGTGAACGGCATTTATGAGGCCGATTATCGTGACTTCAATCGCGAAACCTATGCGCGTGGCCGTCAAACCTTTGATGCGACCTATGCCGCCTTCAAACGGCTTTTGCTTGGCAGTTGGCGACGCGATGAAAAAGAAGCGGAGGAGATGAGCCATGGCGAAGCGTAAGAGACTGACCCCTGCGCGTCCTGACGTGACCTCTTTGGGAGGGGGGGTAGAGCCTAATCCAGCCGAAATAGAGTCTAAAGCACCTGAAACTAAGTCCATGTTTCCTTTGGGCGTGGCGCGCCCTGCCCCCCGTCCGCCGATTGCACAGGTGGCCGGAGAGGCGGCGGTGAGTGCGGCGCTGACGGAATTGACGGAAACCGTCGCGCGGGCGCGGGCTGAGGGCCGGATTGTCGAGCTTTTGGCTCTGTCGGATGTGGACAAAGGTCACCTGGTGCGCGACCGGGTTCATGTGCAGTCTGAGGATCTCGACGCGCTGAAATCGAGCCTATTGACGCGCGGACAGCAAACGCCGATCGAGGTGGTCGATCGCGGCACTGGGGTGTCGCCCCGCTATGGTTTGATTTCCGGTTGGCGTCGTCTTTTGGCGCTTTCGGAAATTGAGGCGGATCAGGTTCTGGCCATTGTCCGCCAGCCGAAAACATCGTCTGACGCCTATGTCGCCATGGTCGAAGAAAATGAAATCCGGGCGGACATCAGTTTTTATGAGCGGGCGCGGATTGTGGTCAAGGCGCTTGAGCAGGGGTCTATACAGACCCTAAACAGGCGCTTCAGACTCTTTTTGCAAATGTTTCGCGCGCGAAACGTTCTAAGATCAAAAGCTTTATGACGCTTGTTGAGACCCTAGATGAGGATCTGCGGTTTCCTGCGGCCATCAGTGAGCGGGTGGGGCTTGAACTGGTCCGCCGGCTTCAGGAGACCCCTTCGCATGTGGAGGTGATCCGCACGCGTCTGTCACAGGAATGCCCCGCGACAGCCAAAGAGGAGATCGCTCTTTTAGAACGCGTGACCTCGCTTTCGTCTCCGCCATCGCGACAGCCTTGCGCGCCCCTCTCCCTGACCCAACCACGCCAAATCGTGGTTGAATATGACCAAGAGAAGGGCCGGGTTGAACTGACCGGGGACGGCATCGACGCCGAATTTGTTGCAGCCTTGGAGGCTTGGTTGACGCAACCCGACTGAGGCCGGTTTTAGGGTCTGTTGTCCCGGTCAAATTTGGAGCGTCAATGTTTCGCGTGCGAAACATTGTGGTCGCTATTTTTGGCCTTTCGCTGAAATCATGAACACATGCACCGCTTTTTCCCACAGGAGGGGGAATGGCCCTGTTCTTTTGGAAAAGGCAATGTTCATAATAGGGTTAAGCACATCTGCGAAAGAGGTGCGAAGATTTGGATTAAATGGAGCTAGAGGTAAACCATGCCATCGATAACACCGGTTATTCTCTGTGGTGGATCCGGGACGCGGCTTTGGCCGCTGTCTCGAAAATCTTACCCTAAACAATTCGTGCCGCTGGTGGGTGAGGAAACTTTGTTTCAGGCCTCGGCCAAGCGGCTCAGCGGCAGTGACGGGGCCGTTCAGTTTTCTCAACCTGTCGTTTTAACCGGCTCTGATTTTCGGTTTATCGTCACGGAACAATTGGCAGAAATTGGTATTGATCCGGGCGCGATCCTGATTGAACCAGAGGGCCGCAATACCGGACCGGCGGTTTTGGCCGCCGCCCTTTATCTGGCCTCAAAAAATCCTGATGCGGTGATGTTGGTGGCCCCTTCTGATCATGTGGTCCCGGATGCGGCGGCTTTTCATGCGGCGGTGGCCAAGGGGCTTGATGCTCTCTCAGAGGGCAAGCTGGTCACCTTTGGGATCACGCCGGATCGGGCGGAAACCGGGTATGGCTATCTTGAGTTGACGGCAAAGCCGGACAGCTCTGGCACGGCGATTGATCTCAAAACCTTTGTGGAAAAGCCATCGGCGGCGCGGGCCGAGGAGATGCTTGCGGCGGGAACATACCTGTGGAATGCGGGCATTTTCCTGTTCAAGGCGGCGGATATCATCGCGGCCTTTCAACAATACGCGCCAGATTTGATGCGGCCTGTCAGCGCGGCGGTTGACGCCGCTGAGGCAGATCTCGGGTTTTTGCGCCTCGCGCCGGAGCCTTGGGGAGCGGCTGATGACATTTCCATCGACTATGCGGTGATGGAGCGTGCCGACAATCTTGCGGTTGTGCCCTTCAATGGCGGCTGGTCGGATCTTGGTGGTTGGGACGCGGTTTGGCGTGAGGCCGAGCCGGATGCGGCCGGGGTTGTGACCTCTGGAGAGGCCACCGCGATTGACTGCGTCAACACGCTTTTGCGCTCGGACAGTGAGCGGCTTGAAGTCGTGGGAATCGGGCTTGAGAACGTGATCGCGATCGCGATGAATGATGCGGTTCTGATCGCCGATATGAGCCGGGCGCAGGATGTGAAAACGGCTGTTGCGGCGCTGAAGGCAAAGCAAGCCCCGCAGGCCACGCATTTCCCGAAAGATCACCGGCCATGGGGGTGGTTTGAAAGCCTCGTGGTTGGCAATCGGTTCCAGGTGAAACGCATCCATGTGCATCCCGGCGCGGCGCTGAGCCTGCAAAGCCATTTCCACCGTTCCGAGCATTGGATTGTGGTGG
Source organism: Celeribacter baekdonensis (assembly GCF_003047105.1). Taxonomy (NCBI): domain Bacteria; kingdom Pseudomonadati; phylum Pseudomonadota; class Alphaproteobacteria; order Rhodobacterales; family Roseobacteraceae; genus Celeribacter; species Celeribacter baekdonensis. The sequence goes on along the minus strand of NZ_CP028476.1, from coordinate 16,675 downwards.
AAGGCACGGCACGGGTGACGGTAGATGACGAAGTGCGCTTGGTCACGGAAAACCAGTCGGTTTATATCCCGCTTGGGGCGGTGCACCGGATGGAAAACCCCGGAAAAGTGCCGATGGTTTTGATTGAAGTCCAAACCGGCTCTTACGTCGGTGAGGATGACATCATTCGCTATGAGGATGTCTATGCGCGAGGGCAGGGGGCCAAGGGGTAATTCCGTTCCCCCCCTGACACAACGATCAATAGAGCGGGTGGCCTTTGGGACATCCGCTCTATTTTTAAGGATAAAGCACAGGCGAATTGGTGTCCCGTGCGGGGTTTTGAGCGCGGGCTCAACAGTTTCTTAGGCTTTGGCTGCTTAACTCCACAGTGAGCCGATGGGGGTCGGCGATAGGGGCAAGAATGCCCTCTGTCTGTATCACGTGGGGTGATTAATCATGTCTTCTTGGAACATTCTGCGCGCGCATCATGCGGGCGTTGCGGTGACGTTTTGTGTCCGTTTTCCGCTTTTGATGGTGCTTGCGATTGTCACCTTGAGTTTCTTTTGCGGCACATCTGCACAGGCGGCGCGTCCGGGGTCGCAACAACCCGGTGCCACGATTGTCGTGAACAGTGACTACGGCGGCAGTGTGCGCAAACGCTACAACCAGATTCAACAGATCAATCGGCTGGGCCAGCGGGTGGAAATCCGCGGTCGCGATTGTCTTTCAAGCTGCACGATGTATCTCGGAGCCAAAAATGTGTGTGTGAGCCCGACGACATCTTTTGGCTTTCATGGGCCGTATCGAGGCGGGCCCGGCCTGTCCCAAGATGAGTTTGACGCGTGGTCCAAGGTCATTTCGGCGCATTACCCCTCGCCGGTGCGCAATTGGTACATGCAAAAGGCGCGCTATAGCACAACGAATATCCTTCGGATCAAAGGCGCTGAGTTGATCCGTCTGGGCGTGACAATGTGCCGGTGATCGCGAGCGCGTCCGAGAGTCTTCTGTCAGACCAAGCATCCTAAGGAGCCCTTCTGCCTTAACAATGGCGGGAGGTCTTTTGCTGTCATCAGTGCGCGCTCTGGTCAAGAGGCGCTATGCCAAAGGCAACACCGCACAAGCACCGCCTCGTTTCGCAATTTTTGGCGCCTTCTTGCCCATCCATAGTGCGAAAATGTCGCGACACGCAATAAATCGGCAATTGTTCGTTGTTGCCTTTGGCATAGACCGTCTATCCTCTCGCAAAGACGCTCCTTTAGGCTTTGCACAGGTGTAATTTCTAGGTGCGACCACATGACGACACTTCTCAAGGGGGTCGCGAAAACAGTATGGGCTTTATGATCGTGCGACACATTTTCGGCATTTTGGCGTTTGCAGTAACTTTGACGGGGTGTGGTACAATTTACCCCTCGCAGCATGTGGTGTCTGGCACATCCGGTGGGACGAAAGTGCGCATCACGGATATGACCTCTGAAAGCGTTATGCTCGCGAACCGCAGTTCATATACGCCCCGCAGCTTGCCTGCTGTGTTCAACCAAACCGCTGGGCTTCAGGGGCAGATGATGGGAGCGGGGGCTTTGCCTGAGCCCGCCTATACGGCACAAACCCGGCCCACTCCGATTGAAACCCGCCTGCCTGCGGATGTGACGCCTGGACCATATCGGATTGGGACCGGGGATGTCGTGTTGCTGGCCACGCCTTCGGGCTCCTCGGTCGAGGAACTCGCCGGGCTTTTGGCGGCGCAAAACAATCGGCAAGGCTATACCGTCCAAGATGACGGGGCGATTGCGATCCCGAATGTCGGGCGCATCTCGATTTCCGGGCTGACAATTGAAGAGGCCGAATCCGTCCTGTTCCAAAAGCTTGTTGAATCTCAGATTGAGCCAACATTCAGCATCGAAATCTCGGTATTCAATTCCCAAAAAGTGTCCGTGGGCGGCGCGGTGTCTGATCCGGGCAATGTGCCCATCACATTGACGCCTCTGTATCTGGACGAAGTGATTGCAAACGCAGGCGGCGTCACAGCGCCAAGCATGGACTATGTCACGGTGCGTTTGTACCGCGATGGGACTTTGTACCAGGTGCCGTTGTCTGAGTTGTACTCCAGTTCAGGGATGCGGCGCATTCTGATGAAGTCGGGGGATATCGTCTTTGTTGATACGACCTATGAGCTTGATCAAGCCGCCGCCTATTTCCAACAGCAGGTCCAATTGGCCAGTTTCCGGCAAACGTCGCGGGTGACGGCGTTGAATGCGTTGAGCACTGAGATTTCGTTGCGCCGCGCCCAGTTGGGCGAAGCACGGAGCAACTTTACCGCCGTGAACGCGTTGGATGCGGTTGAGCGGGACTATGTGTATCTCACCGGGGAGCTAGTCAAATCCGGGCGCTTCACCATGCCCTTTGGCCGCACGGCAACCTTGTCGGATGCTTTGTTTGATGGGGCCGGTGGGTTGAAAGTGAACACCTCTGATCCGCGCGAAATCTATGTTTTGCGGGGGTCCAGCGATCCGATGGAGTTTGACTCCGTCACCGCGTGGCATTTGAACGCGAAAAACGTGGCCCATATGGTCCTTGCCACACGGTTTGAATTACGGCCCAATGATGTGGTTTTTGTCTCTGAGAAACCTGTGACACGTTGGAATCGGACGCTGAGCCAAATCACACCGCAGATCGTCAATCTCGGCGCTTCGGCGGTGAATTGATTTCAAGCGAAGGCGCCTCTTACGGCGCCTTCCGAACCATCATCTTCTGACGAAAAGGCTTCGATATATGGCACCGTCTTTTGGCACCAGTGGTCTGCGCGGCCTTGTGACCGATCTCACCGATACGCTTGTGGCGGATTACGTTCATGCCTTTCTGACGACAGTGCCGGGATGTGACAGGCTCTATGTGGGGCAAGATCTGCGTCCGTCCTCGCCAGAGATTTCCGCAACGATTTGTCGTGTGGCACAGGAGGCGGGTGTCGCGGTTGTGGATTGTGGTGCTCTTGGAACGCCTGCGTTGTCTCTGTCGTCGATGGGGGCGGGGGCTGCGGCGATCATGGTCACGGGTAGCCATATTCCGGCGGATCGCAACGGGCTTAAATTCTACCTGCCCGATGGAGAAATTTCCAAGGCGGATGAGGCCAAGATCGGTGCGGCCTATGCCGCGCGGGCCCGCCACGCGAGCGGAAAGACCGGCAGCTATACGCAAAACACCCAAGCGGAACCGCTCTATGTGAAGCGCTATGTCGAGGCCTTCGGCGCGGGCGCTTTGTCGGGCCTGCGGATTGGGGTCTATCGGCACTCGTCCGTGGCGCGGGACACGATGGAAGCGATCTTTACCGAGCTTGGGGCCCAGATTGTGCCGCTGGCTCATTCTGACACGTTCATTCCCGTCGACACCGAAGCCGTTGATCCGCAGACACGTGCCGATTTGGCCGAATGGTGCCAGGCGCATGGTCTGGATGCGATCGCATCGACCGATGGGGATGCGGACCGTCCAATGTTGACCGACGCGACGGGCGCTGTGATCCCGGGGGATGTGCTTGGGGTGTTAACAGCGCGCGTGTTGGGGGCAAAAGCTGTGGTCACGCCGGTGTCGTCAAATGACATGGTGCGGCGCCTGCCAGAGTTCACAGAGGTGCATTTGACCCGTATTGGCTCGCCTTTTGTCATTGCGGGCATGGAAAAGGCCCAGGCCACAGAACCCAAGGTCGTGGGATTTGAGGCCAATGGCGGGTTTCTTCTGGGCTTTGAGGCCCATTTGAACGGGGTACTTTCTCCCTTGCCGACACGCGATTGCATGTTGCCCATCATCGCGCCGCTCTTTGCCGCAAAACAGGCTGGAAAGCCACTCAGTGCGTTGTGCGCCGATTTGCCGGCCTGCTTTACCGCAGCGGATCGCCTTCAGGAGATTGACCGGGACAAGGCAGGCCGTTTTTTGACTTGGTTGATTGAAGAGTCTGCGGCGCGTGCGGCCTTTTTCGCGCCTTTTGGGGCGATTTCTGGCGTAGATTTGACGGATGGTCTGCGGGTGGATTTCGAAAGCGGTGATGTTGTGCATCTGCGCCCGTCCGGGAACGCACCGGAGTTTCGGATTTATGCCCAATCCGGGTTACAAGCGCAGGCGCAAAAGGTCATGGCCCAAGCTAAAGAGGCCGTCGCGGCGCAACTGGCGCGGTAGGTTATATTCCGATATTTGGTTTTTGTCGGTCTGCCGGAATTTTTGAGACTGGCAGGATAACGTGTCGAGGTTCATGAGACCGAATCGCAGCCGTACAGATTGCCATATTTCGAGCGTTTAGGCTTCATCCGCGATGTGCTGATCATGGGCGCACCCTTATTTTGTTGACGCATGACCGCGCCAGTCTCATGAATTCCGGCAATCCGACAGTGTTGTTTGGGCTTTGCGGCATGTCGTTCTTGTTCCATGAGTGGACACTAACGTATTGATCCCGTTGTGTTCTTGTTTCAATGCTGGATTATGGGTTCATCGTTGGACTGTGGTCGAAGTGCTGACCGAGTGGATGTCTTGGAACAGGCGGCTGCTCGCTTATGAAGATCGTTGATCTTGTTGAACATTTGGTCTCCTTCGCGGTGAGTCCACCGATTGGCCAAAAGGCCCGTCCACCGGTTAAATGAAAATTTCGAGGGCGAGAGGGGCGATTTCGGGCGAATCCACCCATGATGTCGGTCTGCCGGAATTCTTGAGACTGCGTTCCATGTGTTTTCAATAGCTTGCCTGTGTCGCATTTCTGAAACCGATTCAAGGTATGTGAGACTGGACGCCGATTTGAATCACCATTGGTGAGACTATCCGGCATCCATGCACTGAGTAAGTTATGTCCGATAATTTTCCAGCTGACAAGGATTGGGAAGAGGCGGAGTTTCGCGCCCGGGTGCTCGCGGAGCTGCCGGCCCAGCTGACTCAGGGCAATGTCGACTGGGCCATACGTCAGCTAAATGTCAGCCGATCCACGCTTTTTCGTCTGGTGAAGCAGTTCCGCGAGGACGGGCGGACCAGTGCACTTCTGCCGGACACCCGGGGCCCCAAACCTGGCATGCAGCCGCTGGACCCGGCGGTGGAAGAAATCGTGTCCCGCCACTTCAAGGGGCTTTATGCCACCCGCCGCAAACCTACCAGAACGCGGTTCTGGCGGGAGGTCGCCGCCGATTGTCGGGCTCAAGGGCTGGCACCGCCCTCGATCCGTCGTCTGGGGCGCTGGCTGGAGCAACATGACCAGGCTAAGCTGATGGCCCGGCGAGAGGGCAAGGACAAGGCCGACCGGCGCTATCTGGCCACGCCTGGGGGGCTGGTCGCCAACGATCCGCTGGATATCGTCCAGATCGACCACACCAAGGCTGACGTGACAGTGGTAGATCCGGTGACACGACGCCCGCTCGGTCGGCCAACGCTGACGGTCGCGATCGACGTGAATACCCGCATGGTTCTGGGCTTCCACTTGTCCCTGGAACCGCCCTCGCTGCTCTCCGTCGCCCTCTGCCTGACCCATGCGGTGATGGAGAAAATGCACTGGCTGACGGCGTGCGGGATCAGCACGGAGTGGCTGGCGCGGGGCATCCCGACCGCGATTTATGTGGACAATGGCGCGGAGTTCCATGCCCGGGCTTTTCAGCTTGCCTGTTCCGAATACCAGATCGACCTGCAGTACCGTCCGCCCGGCACGCCGCGCTATGGCGGGCATATCGAGCGGCTGATCGGCACGATGATGGGCGCGATTCACCTGCTGCCGGGCTCGCATTTCTCGAACATCTTCGAGCGCGGCGATCTCGATGCCGAAGCCGAGGCGGTGATGACCTTGCGCGAGCTGGAAACCTGGCTGGCGCTGGAAATCACCGGCTCCTACCACGCGCGGGTGCATAGCGCGTTGGAAATCACGCCCTCGGCGGCCTGGGCAACACGGGTGGACGAAGTCAGACTCCGTATACCCGCCGATCTGCGCCAGTTCTTGGTCGATTTTCTGCCGTCTGAGCAGCGGGTTTTGCAGCGCGACGGCCTGCATCTCTTCCACATCCGCTACTGGGCGGACGAGTTGCGTTGGCTGATGGGCCGGGAAAGCCGCAAGTTCACGCTCAAATACGATCCGCGCGATCTCTCGCGCATCTTCGTGCTGACAGAGAGTGGGATCATCGAAGCCCGACCTGCTGATCTGACACGGCCTGCGATCACGCTCTGGGAGCACCGCGCGGCGCGGCGGGCCCTGCGCGAGGCTGGACGTCATTCTGTGGACGAGGAGTTGATTTTCAGGACGATCGAGGCGCAGCGCGACCTCGTCGACACCGCGGTACGGCAGACCAAGGCCACGCGGCGTCATCAGGCGCGGCGGGCGCATCTGGCACCCCGGCGCATGATCGACGTGACACCGGATGACGCCGCGCGAGATGCCTTGCCCGCGCTGGAAGGGGAGGGGAGCCCGTTCCTCAGCCATCCCGGCTTCAAGGTCGAGGAATGGTACGACGATGACTGAGTTCCCGCATCTCTACCCGGGAGCCGGCAAGATCGCCGCGCTCAGCGCCGACGAGCGCATTCACCGGATTCGCGCCGACCGCTGGGTCTCCTATCCCAGGGCCGAGGCGGCCTTGGAGAAGCTGGAAACGCTGATGTCGTTTCCCGAGCGCGCCCGCATGCCGAACCTGCTCATTGTCGGTGACAGCGGCATGGGCAAGACGATGATCATCGAGAAGTTCACCCGCGATCACGCGTCGAGCTTCGACGAAGCCAGTGGACGGCTGCATATGCCGGTCGTTGCGGTGCAGATGGTCTCGGGGCCCGACGAGTCGCGCTTCTACCGCCGGATCCTGGCGGCGATTGGAGCCCCCGAGCCGCCGCGGGCGACACTATCTGTACTTGAGAGTCTGGCCTTGCGACTGCTCGCCGAATTGCGCCCGGGGATGCTGGTGATTGACGAGATCCACAGCCTGCAGGCGGGCACGATCCGCGAACAGGCGCGATTCCTGAACATGCTGCGCTTTCTGGGCAACGAGCTGCGCATCCCGCTGGTTTGCGTCGGCACCGCACAGGCCCGCAACGCGCTGCGCACCGATGATCAGCTGGTGCGTCGCTTCGAGGCCTTCGCATTGCCGCCCTGGCGGGAGGGCGAGGATCTGAACGGGCTGATGAGCACGCTCACGCGCACGCTGCCGCTTCGGCGCCAAAGCCAGATCGACGGACACGCGCTCGCGCGGATCATCAAGGTGACTGGCGGCATCACCTCGGGCATCTTTTCGATCCTGTCGCAGCTGGCGATCGCCGCCATCGAAAGCGGCGAGGAACGCATCCTCTCGCGCGATATTCTGGGTGGCGACCGGTTGCAGGCGGTCCTGGGAGAGCCGGTGTGACGGGGTGCGGGCGCCTGCCGGTTGTTTACGCCCCCGAGGTCGACGAACGACTGTCTTCCTGGGCCGCGCGCATGGCCCCGTTCTACGCCATGACGGTTTCGGAATTCGTTGCAGCGCTTGGCCTGAAGGGGCACGACGTGTTCGACCTGGAATGGCGTCTTTCGGAAGGGCAGGGGGCTCTGATCGCGGCTTGGACCGGCCTTTCGCCTGAGACCGTGCAGGCCATGACCTTCCGGGAGTTGGGGTCTGCGGCGCGCATGATGATCGCGCGGAAGAACCGGCATACGTGTCCGCTCTGTCCCGAAGAGCTGCATCGCAAATCCGCCGCGCTGCCGTGGCGATTCAGTTGCCCGGTGCATGCTGTGGAGTTTCGGGACGCGACCGGCGAGACCCTGTCCGACCGGTTCGGTGCGGATTGCTTTAAGAAACTTGAAGGGCATGCCGAGGCCGGTGCCGCGTATCTGGATGCCTGGGCGCGCAGCGCGGGGCAGGGAGACCTGGAAGCGCCCGAAGTGCTTCAGGTTCTGACGGCGCGGCATCGCCGGGCCTCGCCGCCGAATGTCGACGAGCAACCGCGGATGTCGCTCCAGACCCGGCGGGACTACCATGATTTCCTCACCACGCCGATCCTCCGGCAGGCGCTGACGGTCGTCGTTCCCGAATACGATCAGGTGGCGCCAGTCCTTACCAAGCCGGTGCGCCCCGGTCTCCACGCCCTGGCGCAGGGCTCGCTGTTACAGGCCTTCGCGCTGACGGTTGGCATCGACCGGATCATCGAGGATCCGGTCAAATGGGCGATCTCAATCAAGCTCATGAGCGACGCGGAAGGGCAGGGACGGGTCCGGGAAGCGCTCCGATCATGGCCACTCTCGTTGAGGCGACGCATCTCGGCCCGGTTCTGGCGCGCTGAGCGCGACGAGAGCGCACGCCAGTCTGCCGAAAAAGCCGCGAGACAGCGCCAGTCTCACAAATACCGCACCATCCAGTCTCATAAATACCGGTACAGAATCTCATGAACCCCGACTCGCTTTTCAGGGAAGTGCTTGAATCTCATGAATTCCGGCCATCCGACACATGAAACTAAAACGACACGACAGCGTTTCCGGCCATTTCCATCTATGTCTGATAATGCAAACTTATTGGACATATATAGATCGCGCAAGCTGCGGCGGTTTGGAGTGAAATTTCTGGATAAAAGCGCCGCGTTGATATAGGCTCAAAGCATGACATTTGCCCGGCATGATCCTATCGACGATCTGGACACTCTACCCCTGATGCCCGCCTGGGTCACCTCGGCGCGTCCTGAAACCTTTGAAGATGTTGCGTTTTTGTCGGGTGCGGCGCTGAACCACCTGCATGTGGTATTGGGACACAAGGAAGTGCCCCAAGCCTTGTTGCGGGATCGTCTCGCGCTGCGCGCGGCCGAAGCCTGTATGGGCTTCGCAGGGCGGCCCGAACGGGCCGGGGCGTTGCGAGATGCACTCCATTTCCTGCGCCCGGGCGACCTGCCGGGACCGGCGGGAGAGACCTATCACCGCTGGCGCTGCGCGGTCGAACGGCCCGCCACACTCAAGTCGCTCCACCGCGCCTTGCCAGAGTTTGACCCTGACACAATCGCGATCTGGCTCGATGGGCACGGCGCGGGGCAGGGCGGCCCGGTTGCGCGCGCCGCCGCCGTTTTGGAAACCATCATGACGGATGTCCCGAGGGCAGAGGGGGCGGCGCTGATCCTGGCCGATGCGGCTTTGGCGCAGGCGCTCGGTTGGGAGCATCTGGTGCCGCTGCTGGCTTTGGGTCTGAAACGCGCCGATCTGCGCAAGCAGGGCGAGGCGTTGCGGCTGGCGTGTCATTGTGCCGTGACCGCATCGGCCTCTGAGACGGTGCGGCTGTCCTTAGAGCTGACCCGGACGGCCGCGCGCCTCAAAGCCGTTGCGCCAAAATTGCGCGCCAAAGGGGCAGACGATGCGGTCGAAATATTCCTGAACCGCGATGCGGTCGCGGCCTCGGCCTTGCCTTTGCCGGGCCGGTCCGCGCGCAGGCTGTGCGACCGGCTGGTCGACCTCGGTGCCGTGCGCGAACTGACCGGCCGCGACACCTTCCGGCTTTACGGGGTGTAAGATGGCAGAAGAGTTTGATCGTGACCTGTCCGACCTGCCGCCAGAATTGCGCTGGCGCGAATGGATGCGCCGGATCGAGGCGGTGCTGTTTGCCTCCGCCACGCCGGTCGCCCGCGAGGACCTGACCCGCGTGGTGGGGCAGGGGGTCTCAGTGGATCTTTTGATCGCGGACGTGTCGGCCGATCTGGACGGGCGGGCGTTCGAGGTTGCCAAAGTGGCGGAAGGCTGGATGTTCCGGACGCGGACCGCCTACGCGCCCGCGATCCGCGCCGCAGCGGACGTTGGCGATCAACTGATGGATCTCAACCGGTTCGACGTCGCGGTTCTGGCGGCGATCGCCTATCATCAACCGATTGCGCGCGACGGGCTCAAGGAGATCTTCGGCAAGGAGATCAGCCGCGACCTGATCGGGCGCCTGCACGCGCGCGGGCTGATCGGGACAGGGCCACGATCCCCGAGACGGGGCGCGCCCTACACCTTTGTCACCACCGAACAGTTCCTCGTTGCCTTCGGATTGGAGAGCCTACACGACCTGCCCGATCGGGAGCAGATGGAGGATGCGGGCGTGAAGCAAGAATGAGGGGAGCGAAGGATGTTCGAGGGCCAATGGGCGCAGTTCGGTCCACCCGTTTGCGCACGCGAGCGCGGGCGTCATGACCAGCAGGATCGCGGTCGCATTTTTACAAATCCGAGCACGCGATTCCCAGCGATGGAAGCCGGGAAAAGGGAAGCTAACGCTTACGTCTTCGAGCGGGAGGGCACTTCGTTTCACCCTCCTGAGACCATCCGTGCCGGATGGAAGTCTACACACCTGACGCAGCAAGCGGCCCGTTAGCCTCAAGCCTTTATAAATAAAGGCTTTTTGGGTTGTTGTTGCGGCTTCCGTGCACCCGTCTTTGTTTTTCTTTATTTTCAGAGGGTTAGTTTTCTCGTGCCATGTTATGCCACGCCCGTGCCATGCCGTGCCATCGCAGAAACGCATGAGTTTGCGGCCTAAAGGCAGGTGGGGTATGCGCCAGCAGGTCGGGAGAGCAATCCATTCCATTCCGGCGGCGGCCATCGACAGCGTGACTGAGATGTTTGGTGTTCCAGTAAATGATGATGGCGGCGAGGAGATTCAGCCCGGCCATTCGGAAGTGCTGGCCTTGAGCTGTTCGATCACGGATTTCACCTTGGCGCCCAATGCGCAGGGCGTTTTTCAGCGCATGATGCGCTTCGCCCTTATTCAGGCCGATTTGGGCACGGCGTTGCATATCGGCATCCAGCAGCCAATCGATGATAAAGAGCGTCCGTTCGATCCGGCCGATTTCGCGCAATGCGACCGCTAGTTCATGCTGTCGGGGATACGGGAAACGGGTTCTCAGCGCTTAGAGTAGGATTCTGCACTCTCCGGCATCAGACCCCACATGCCAGAACTGGCAACCTGACAATGCCCTTAGATCCCACCTAGCCAAGAGAAATCAACATGATAGTTTCACCCGACCACACCCAAGGATTGATCGGCAGATGAAGCCCTATAGCGTTCTGATTATCGAAGACAGGCCAGACATCGCGACACGGTTGAAGACCGCAGTGGCGGCGCATGCCAGTTTGGTCGTCGGCGATGTGTGTTGGACCTTGGATCACGGGTTACAGCGGCTCTTTGATCTCAAACCGCGGGTTGTTCTCGTGGATCTTGGTCTGCCGGACGGGTCGGGGATTGAAGCGATCAAAGCGGTTGCCGCCGCTGAGTGGGAGGTCGATGCGCTGGTCATTTCGGTCTTTGGCGATGAGGCCCGTGTGGTGGAGGCCATTCAAGCCGGGGCGCGGGGCTATATCTTGAAGGGCGGCGATCTTGGGCAAGTGGGTGATGATATCCAAACCTTGATTGATGGCGGCAGTCCGATCAGCCCGGCGATTGCGCGCCATGTGTTGAACCTTTTGAGTGATCATGCTGGCCTGACATCGGGCCTGACATCTGGCATGGCGACGGGGAGGGTGGAGACGCTGACGCCGCGGGAAACGGAAATTCTCCGCGCCATCGCCCGTGGCTACAAACGCCGCGAAATCGGTGATCAACTTGGCATTTCCGGCGGCACGGTCGGCAATCACATCACGCAGATTTACCGCAAGCTCAAGGTCAGTTCCAACACTGAGGCCGTTGTGCAAGCGGCCAAGAACGGCATGATTTGATGGGAGCGGGCGCGCGGGTTTATGGCGGTGTCGTGGCATGGATCCTTGCCATGCTGACCCTGCTCTCTGTCGTGGATATTGGGGATATTCGCCCGATAGACCACACGATGTTCTTTGATCGTGTCGCCTCTTGCGCGCCGCCTGACTGTGACGCCCCTGTGCCATTGGATTTGCCATTTTCCACGCCGGCGCGCTACACGCCGGGGGTCGAGCATCAGGTTTTGCAGTTCACGGTCTCCTTGCAGGACGTGCCGACACAGATGCAGGCGTTTTTCATTCCCAAATATAACCATCACCTTCAGATCACGGTGAACGGGGCCTTGGTCCACGCGCTGCCGCATCAAAGACATCCTTGGATGGCGCCTTTGTTGGTCGAGGTGTCGCCAAGCCTTTTGAAGCTGGGCGAAAATACCGTGATGTTCGATCTGTCAGGCCCTGTGCCGGGACAACTTGATTTACAGCCCTTTCATTTCGGCGACCGAGAGGTGCTGAGCGCGCCTTATGACAACCGCTTCATGCTCACGCAGGGGCTGACGCAGTTGGCCTTGGGGCTGATGATCCTGCTCACCTTGGGGTATTTTGTCGTCTGGCTTGCGCAGACCAAGGAGCGGATGTTTCTTTGGATTGCTCTGTCGTGTTTATCGGCCTGTGTGTTTTTGGCCTTGCTTGCCACCCATGCCACCGTGGGGACCTATAGGATCTCTGAAAGCCTGCATTCCCTCTCTGTCGCGAGCTATGTTTTGTTCATGCTCAAATTTGTGCGCAGCTTCCTTGGCATCGCGCCTTTGCGCAGCGAGCGGGTGCTGCCGTGGGTGATCTGTGGCGGTGTTCTGATCGCTGTTCTCTTGCCCCTGCGCTACGTCGATGCCGCGTGTTCTGCGGTCAATTTATGCGCCGCTGTGGCGGGGATCATCACCGTCGCGGTCATGTGGCAGCACCGCCATTCCGTGCCAAAGATCGACTTTTTGATCTTTTTTCCGGCGCTGTCTCTGGCCCTCGCACTTGCCTTTGACGGGCTGTTTTTGGTGCTGACCCATTCGCAGGCCCGTAGCATGAATTTGCTGCATCTGATGCCGCTTTTGACCGCGCTGGTCTGTCTTTGGCTCATCCTGTCGCAATTGATCCGCAGCCTGTCGGCACATGCCCAACTGACCGCGACATTGCACAGCACGATTGCCGAAAAATCGGCGCAGCTTGAAACCAGTTTCAATGAGCTGGCAATGGTGAGAAAGAAGCAAGCGATCAGCCAGGAGCGCAGCCGCATTTTGTTGGAATTGCATGATGGGGTCGGGGGCCAATTGGTCAACACGCTGGCCTATATGGAAAGCCAATCCATCGAGGACCCGACCCTGCGCACCGCCTTGGAGGATGCGCTGCGCGATCTGGCCTTGATGATGGACAGCATCGAAAGCCAAGACAGTCTGGCCACGCTGTTGGGGATGATGCGCACCCGGCTTGAGGGGCTTTTGGCCAAACACGGTGTCAGCTTTGAGTGGCAAATCCAAGACGAGCCGCTGTGGTCCTCTGGAACCCCGTCCGACAATTTGCATATCGCACGGATCGTGCAAGAGGCGATCACCAACGTGATCAAACACGCGCAAGCCAGCAAGATTAGGGTCTATGCCGACCACCGCCGGGTTACGGTTGCCGATGATGGTCTTGGGTTTGACGTCGATGCCGCTCAACGTGCCGACAGACCCCATTATGGCCTGACGGGGATGCGGCGGCGGGCGTCAAAAATAGGGGCGCATCTGTCCATTCAAACGGGACAAACGGGCACGTCTGTTTCCATTGAGCACATTGCAACATAACGGTTGGGCCCCTTGAGAGGCGGAGCATTCCCCCTGTGGGGGTACGCCGCGATCACCTAACGCATGCGGCATGTGGACTTCGTGCCGAACCCCGCCGGAGAACAGATCCAGCTGCCAGACCCAGGGGCACGGGAGCCGGATGCGAGGACGACGCGGGTGTCCGTCGCGGTCTTCGGGCTTTTCAGCCAATCAAACTGTGTCGCACCTTTGCCAGCGTAGGTTTTCGCGGGCGATGTGAACGGACGCAGCGGCTCCGTTTGATTTTCGGCGCTCGCAGGGAGGGCCGCGGCGACAAGCGCACAAGAGATCAGTGCCGCAGACGCGGCGCGTTTTAGATGTACAGTCGCAGACATTTGCTCAGCCTCTTTTTATGCCTCGGACCACTCGCGAAAGCCGTCGTCAGACCTTATTGGCCACCACAAGTGTTAAAGATTGGCATACAGGTCAATGAAAACCTGTGCGTGGCAAGAACAGGGCAAAGCTGTGTCAACGCGTAAAAAACAACGCGCAGGATATTTCCTGCGCGTTTTCATAGTTTTGAAATGGATCAACCGGGGTGGCGAATTTTCGCCGCTGCGGGGACAGGGCCGGGACGATCCCGCCCTATTTCAGGATCTGGTTCTTAACCCGCCAATCCGGGGCGCCGAATCCTTCTGGCCAAGGATAGACCTCGGGTTGGTTGAAATAGAGAATGCCGACAAGGCTCGGATAGTCGGTTTTTTCCTGACGCACCGCGTTTTCCCAGGTGCTGACATAGTCCGCTTTGCCGACATATCCGAGCTCCGCGACCACCACGGGTTTGCCAAAGGCGGCGGCACGTTCGTAGCGGGGCATGAAGACATCATCAAAGCTGCGATCCCGGCCATATTTGGCCTGATCCCAGGCTTGAAGTCCAAAAACCGTCAACCCGATCAGGTCGGCGTAGTCGTCACCGGGGTAGTATTTTGCCATGTCTTCATCACCCAAGGGTGACCACATGACGGTGATCGCGGGGGCACTTTTGCGACACAGGTCAATCATGTGCCGATAGGCGGCGATATAGGTGTCCGGGTTCCACCCGGCCCAAATGAATTGCCCCGAGCTGTCATCCATCTCATGGGCAAAGCGTAGGGTCACCGGGCTTTTGAGCGTGCCCAGCACGTCACAGACCGCTTTCATATTCGCATCATACCGCCCGTCTTCGATGCCACGGCGCAGATATTGCGCGGTGTTGCGTTCGCTGCGGGACCATGTCCAGGGCTCCAGCGTGACCAAAAGCGCCCGGCCCCGTTTTAACGCATAGGCATCCGCATCGTTGAGCGAGGGCAGATAAACGTCTTCCCATGGCAAAAAGAGATGTTCGATCACGACCTGCCCGTCGGCGCTAAAATCCCCGTCCGGGTCATAGACGCCAAAGGGCAACTCTCCGGGTGGCGCGGCGCGGGCCTCGGGCCCGGCGATCACGAGAGCGACCGACAGCGCGGCAAAAAATCCTTTCCCGATCTGTTTCATGTTTTGTCCTCCCTTTAAAATGCGGCACTCAGTTGCGCCCAATAATCCCGAAATGCACCCGGATGTCGCCGGGCCGCCCCATGCCGGCGCCGGACACAACGTATTCAACTTTCGTGAGGCCCGCGGGTTCAAAGCCGACAGCGAGCGCCTGAAAACTTTCCACCCCGCGCAAAGACACGCCCCAGACGGTCAGCGCGACCATACAGGTCATCGCCGAGACATAGCCCGGCAGGCGGAGCCCCAATTCACGGATCAAACCCGGACGGCGGTTTTCCAACAGATGACGGATGAAAATGGTGGCCAAAAGCGCGAGATAGAGCACCACGTTCACGATCGACAAAAGGTAAAACCCACGGGCTTCCCTGAGCTCGGACACCAGCAAGACCGGCACCAAAGCCCGAGCGCGAGGGCGGCGTAAACGGCCATGATCCGCACCGGCAGGGTGGCGCTTGCGGCCTCGCCTTTCGGGGTGATGCGGAAATCAACGAATTTCCACTGAGCCGGTCATAGACCGACATCGCACAGCCCCAGAGCACCCATGGCCATTGCAACAGAACGAAAAAAGCCTTTTCCCAGGACAGGACTTTGGCATTCAATGGCCGGAAGAACCGGTCGCGTTTCATCATATAGGCAAAGAGCACCATGACCGCGACGGAGGGCAGGAAATGCCCAGAAATCCGGCATAAGTGACATCGGCAAAGCGGATGTCAAAGCTCACGCGAGAATGGGCAAGACATACATCATCGCCATGGAGAGGTGAAAAACGCGTACCAGCTTTGGCACAGCAGAAAGAGAAATTTGAGACGCAGCGGCAGTTGCCGCAGATGCGACGGCGTATGGCGCAGCAAAAGCGTCATCAGCGAGCGCGACCATTGGAATTCCTGTGTCACCAGATCGGGCAGGGTCGCCGGACCGTCGCCAATGCAATCGCGTCCATGGCATGCACCCCGCGCCATCCCGCCACAGCCATCAACATGGTGGTGGAATGATCCTCGGCCAGTTCCGGGCCAAGCCCGCCCGCCTCCATCAGGGCGATGGTGCGCACGGCATAATGCGAGCCGATGCACATCGGGGTAAACACCGCCGTGTAACCGGCTTGGAACACGCCGTGAAACGCGGCCTCGGAATAAAGCCGCGTGCGGGCCGCCCAACTTTCCTTTGCATTGGCGGAACAGATCGACGGGGCGGGACATAGCCGACCTCTGGATCGGCAAAGGGTCGCAACATTTCCCGCAAATACCCCGGTTGCGGCACATGATCTGAGTCCAGCTGACAAACGATATCGTAGGTGTCATAGCCCCATGTGTCGTAGAAAAAGGCCAGATTTCCCTCTTTGCACCGCGTCCGGCGTGGCCATTCGGCCCGATGATAGTCCGCAATGCCCTGACGGGTCGAAATCCTCACGCCATGGGCGTCGCACCAGGCGCGGGTCTGCGCATCGGGGGCTTCATCGGCCAGCCATGTGTCATGCGGATACTCTTGCGCGAGCATCGCTTCGAGTGTTTTGCGCACAACAGAAAAGGGTTCCGAGGGGGTTTTTGTCGTGACCATCGCCACGTCCACTGTCCCGGCACGGGATCGGGGGCATCAGAGCGGCGGGATTTCAGGAAGACGACAACAAAGTACAGCTGCATCCCCCAAATCCAGAGCATGGCTCCGGTCACGATCCAATATCGCCCCAGACCGAGGACATGGGACGGCGTGAGCCACCATATCCAAAACCATCCCGCCGCAACCATCCAAAGCCCCGCCACCGCATAATACG
>NZ_CP028474.1:0-127457 GCF_003047105.1 Celeribacter baekdonensis | reverse complement strand
CTTCGCCATTGAGCATCTCTTTCATTTCCGGGTGGGCGTTGCGTGTCCTTTTGACCCGCTGCACCACCGTGTTGTATTCCTTTCATTCCAGTCGAGGCCCGTCATGATCTCGGACTTCGATTGCCCTTCCTCCAGAGCCAGAGGTATAGCTGTGAATCGTCATCACCCTCGAAGAGCGCCATGAAGCGGGCCATAAATTCTTTCTCGAAGAGCTGCCCTTCTTGGTTGCACGACGAGGCAATGTCCTTCGCGGCCTCCATGTCTTTGTCGGCGTTCTTGCGAAACCCGATCTTAGGCCGCTCCGATGCAATGCTCCGCATCACGCCGGAGAGAAAGTCCATAAGCGCAACACCTTTGGGCCATTGGCGTGTCCCGGTGATCTCACTTTTCATCACCCTCATGACGGCCTCTTGAAGGACCTCCTCCTCGTCGCCGACTCGGTTGTTCCGAATGCACCAGTTGCGCGCCTTCTGAAGGAGCTTTCTGAGTGCGACATCATCGCGGAAGAGAAGGTCCAGTTCGTCAGTGAATTCCTTGAGGGTATTGAACTCTTGGGGTGTGTCTTTCGCCATGCCAATCGCCATCTTCGCTGCTCTTAATATACATATGCGCACGCAGCGACCTATCGCAGTCAAGAAAATTCAAAAAAATATCAAGGCTAAGAACGCGAACCCTCTTGTGCCGCGCATACACCATTGATGGCGCCTGCTGCGGGCGTCGAGCAGACAAGAAAAGGATTTGCTGCCATGACTACCGAACAGATGGAAATCGAAGATCTCCAGGCCGCCCTGAAGGCCGGCCGCAAGCCCCGCGACCACGGACCCTACAAGGTCAAAGTCGGCGACCACGACCTGAAGTTCACCGACGCCGTCATCGACGATCCGACGCCCACCGGCCGCCAGATCATCGAGGGGGCCGACTTCCGTAAGGCCGAGGAACACCTCGTGTTCCAGGTGCTGCGCAACGGTGAACTTGAAGAACTGCGCCTCGAGGAAACCACGGATCTGCGCCCTGGCCAGGTCGAGCGCTTCCTGGTCTTCCCGAGCGCGGAATCCTTCCGCTTCGACATCGATGGCAAACGCCTCGAGTGGGGCCACAAGGTCATCAGCGGGCGCGTGCTCAAGAAGCTGGCCGGGGTCGATCCCGCGAAGTTCGCCGTCTGGCAGGTGATCCCCGGCAAGGATGACATCCTGGTCGGCGACACCGATCTGATCTGCCTCGCGGATGCTGGCCTGGAGCACTTCTTCACCGGCGTGCCCCAGACCACGGAAGGGGGTGCGGCATGAGCCTCCTCCCCCGTCAGGATCGCCGCTACCTCGAGGGTCGCGGCATCACCGTTCGCGAGGTCATCGAAGGCGGAAAGAAGGGCGTGATCCTCACCGGGATCACGCTGCCGGAAGGCAAGTATCAGGTCGCCCAGGTGGATATCCTGATCCTGCTGCCGCCCTCGTATCCCGAGGTCGCCCCCGACATGTTCTACGCCGTGCCGCATCTGAAGCTCCTTGTCGGCCAGCGTGAGCCCCGCTGCACGCAGGCACGCCAGGCCTTTGATGGCCAGAACTGGCAGCGCTGGTCTCGCCATAACAACCAGTGGCGTCCCGGCACCGACGGCATCTGGACCATGCTGAAGCGGGTCGAAGAGGCCCTGGAGGTGGCGGCATGAAGCGCAGCGACATCACCCTCCACGCCCGTCACCGCGACAAGCTGCAGGCGCTGCTCGCGCACCCCCGTGGGCACGAGGGCGCCGCCTACATGCTGCTCGGCAAAAGCGAGATCGCGCAGGACCCCTGGGACCTCGAGCCGCGGACCCGTTACACCTCCTACGAGGTCATCGCGATCCCGCAGGAGGACCGCGTCGATGCCAGCGACAAGCACGTCACCTGGAATACCAACTCCTTCGCCCAGCTCTGTCGCCGGGCCAAGGAGGAAGGCCTGGTGCCGGCGATCGTTCATAGTCACCCGGGAGGCTTCGACGGTTTCTCGGACCAGGACGATCGCAACGAGCGCGACCTCTTCACCATGGCTCGGAACCGTAACGGCGAGGGGACACGCTTGGTGAGCGTCGTGCAAGTCGGTGACGGCCTCTACCGGGCACGGGTCTGGGAAGACGACATGACACCCTTGCCCTGTCGCCGCGTGACCGTCATCGGCACTCGGCTCGAGATCCAGTCGACCGACGTGCCGACCCCGTCGGAAGCCTTGGCCCGGCAGGCACTGGCCTTCGGGCCGGAGGTCAACGGACTCCTCAAACAGCTCTCCGTTGCCGTGGTCGGCTGCGGCGGCACCGGCAGCCCGGTGGTCCATCTCCTCGCTCGCCTCGGCGTGGGGCGCATCTTGGTCATCGACGATGACGTGGTCGAGCATTCCAACCTGAACCGCCTGTATGGCGCGACCCGAAAGGATGCTGAAAACGCGGTGCCCAAGGTCGACGTCATGGCGCGCGAGGTGACGATGATGGGCCTCGACGTCGAGATCCGGTCGATGAACGGCTGGGTGGATGCGCCGCATATCCGTGACGCGCTGAAATCCTGCGACGTCATCTTCGGATGCACGGACGATCACGCCGGGCGCCTCTACCTGAACCGCGTGGCGCACTTCTACCTGATCCCGGTCATCGATGTCGGGCTGGTCCTCATGCCCCGTGATGATGGTGAGCCCGGCCTCCTCGAGATGGCCGCGCGGGTCAGCGTGCTGTTTCCCACGTCGGCGTGCCACGGCTGCCGCGGCACAGTCGATCGCGTCAGGGCTCGCGAGGAGGACCTCCAGCGATCGGACCCCGTCGAATATGAACGGCAGAAGACCGAAGCCTACGTCCGCGGCGGAGGTAATCCCGCGCCGGCCGTCGTGACCTTCACCTCCGAGGCCGCCACCATGGCAGTGAACGAACTTCTTGCCGGTCTCGTTGACTTCCGCGGCGGCGGTGGATGGACATGGCAACGCTATCGCAAGCTCGACAAGGGTTTAGAGCGTTCGCAGGCGGCGCAGCCTCGGTCCGACTGCCCGGTCTGCGGCAGCGAGGAATACTGGGGTCTCGGCGACATCGATCCGTTCCTGGATCGCATCGGGTGAGCGGGATGATGATCGACATTCTGCGGAAGAGCCTCGAGCTCTTCCGCCTCATTCCACGAAGTGACCTGCTTGCCAGGGTAACACCCAGACACCCGACGCCGGATCAGATCGTGCCGGGGGAGATGACCATCGTGCGCGATGGCGTCGACAAATGGGCCTGCTTCCACTGCCCTGGTGGGTGCGGCGAGACCATCAAACTGTCCCTCAGCAAGAACCGGAGGCCCAGGTGGACGGCCATGTCAGACTGGCTGAGGCGCCCGACCATCTCGCCGTCGGTCCGCCAGACGAACGAATGCCGGTGTCACTTCTGGATCCGGCAGGGGCGGATTGACTGGTGCAAGGACAGCGGCCCCGGGGCGGGATAGCAGTCGAGCGTTCGGGTTGCGTTCGGGGACCCCCCAGAGCCGGCGTGCCATGCTATTCCTGTCAGCAACATGGAGTGATCTGATGGAAACGATGGAACGAGACGCCGAGTATATCGCCAACCAGTGCAAGTATATCCGCAAGATGTTCTCTCTAACCCAGGAGAACCTTGCGGACACCTCCGGGTTGACGGTCCGCACGATCCAGAAGGTGGAAAGCGGACGGCACGTGCCCGAGGTGCAGACCTTGCGAAGCCTCGCGCGCGGCCTCGGGTTCGACATCACGGTCTTCTCCAAGCTCACCCCCGAGGAGGAGAAGCGCCAGCAGGAAGAAATGGAGCGCGCGCTGAAAAAGACGGTGCTCGTGCCCACGTCCCCCATCAGGAAGCCCAACGACTTCTATTCCCGTAACCGCGAATGGCACGGGCTCCTGTTCAACGCCGGCGCGGTGGAGGCCGGCAATGCCCTCGAACTGACTGCCGCGATTTCGGACTGGATGACCGATCTGGACGGGATCTGGGATATGAGCAGCGCCGGCCAGCGGCTTGAGTATTCGGCCGCGATCTCCGCGCTGTGTCTCGAGTTGGAGGGCCTCGGATATCTCACGCACTTCGGTCACTTCCGACAGCAGCACATGCACGACAAGGGGATGATCCTGGATATCGGGATGATCACCTTTCTTCCGAAGGCCGGCCGCGATGGCGTCCGCTACGGCATCGTCACCCTGGAGGACCCGTGGGAGGTTCCAGAACAGGATCGCCCCAAGCTGTGATTTGTTCTCGACGGGCCTCTCTGTCTGGTCATGACCATCATCTGCACGTCTGTCGCAGGCCTGGCCATATCGGCCGGGCCTCTACTTTTCAGAGCTGACCGTCATGAGACGACAGGCGAGTTCACGGTCGCCCCATCGGGCCGCGAAGGCCTCGCTTGTCGAGAACCAGCCGCCATCGTCGCCCTGGCCGTGGTTGGCCCCCATACAGGAACACTGGCACTCATGGCCGATGGCGTTCATGCAGGCCGGAGCGCAGATCTCCTGCTCCCGGTAGGGTTGGATGACATAGATCAGGCCCCAGCGGCGAAGACAGCGGTTCACGAGGTCATTGAACCATGCCTTGGGACTCTCCCAGCATCCCAGTGCCGAGTTCCAGCTTGGCCGGATGCGCCGGCCATTCCTGAGCCAGGCATAGTTGTCGTCCGCATAAGGAAGGCGGACCCTGACCCGTTCGCCCTTGCCGTCACGGCGAAGCGCGACAGGGATTGTCTTCTGGTTCCATGCCGCCTTCAGGCGGCCTTCGTCCTGTATCGTCATGCTCGTTGCAGCTCAATCAGGCTGAATCCGGGGAAGCATTCTCAATAAAGCGCTACTTGGAGCTATTTTATCGCGCTGGTTTTTTCAGATTCTTAGCTAGCCCGATTCAAATATCAATAGGGCAAAAAAATTACATAAAACGAATTATGCGTATTTTGGTAACATATTGATAATAAATACCAATATGAAGTCATCGTCGCTTGCGCTACTCCATATGGTCTAGGTTCAACCAGTACCTCGTATGCCGTCGCTCACCGGTCCGGCTGAGCGCACCTTTCTCGACCAGATCCTGCAGATCGCGGGTTGCGGTTGCGCGTGAAGTTCCGGTGATCTTGAGATAGTTGTCGGCGCTGAGGCCGCCTTTGAAACCGCCAGGGCCTTCCTGAAACATTCGAGCGATGGCCTTGGCCTGGCGTTCGTTCAAGTGGTCTCTGTGACGATCGTAGAAGTGTGCCTTGCTGATGAAGAAGCCTACGCGGTCGAGTGTTGCCTGTTGGGCCTTCAAGACAACTTCTGCGAACCAGACGAGCCAATCGGTCACGTCGAGCGTTTTTTGATGCTGCTCAAGCTGATCGTAGTATCCCTTGCGCTCCTTCTCGATGGTGAAGGCGAGCGAGATGAGGGTGGGCTGGCCAATGTTCTGCGCCAGCGACTTTTCAGCGAGGGCGCGACCCAAGCGGCCGTTGCCGTCTTCGAATGGGTGGATACTCTCGAAATAGAGGTGGCTTAGCCCTGCGCGCGTCAGTGCTGGAAGCGGCTCTGCTCCCCCCGGACCGGTCTTGTTGAACCAATCCGCGTATCGCTCCATCTCAGGCATGACCCGCTCCGAGGGCGGCGCTTCGAAATGGATCGTGGGCCGGTCAAGGCGGCCGGAAACGATTTGCATCGCCTCGGCGTGTTGTCGGTAGGCCCCAATGGTTTCCAACCGACGGTCATGGGACAGGAGCATCCGATGCCAGCGGTACAGTGTCTCATGGGTTAGCAGCTCTGCAAAACTGGAATAGACGTCGACCATCATTTCCGCGACGCCCTGTTCGCGCGGTTTGGCAGGGTAGCTGTCCGGATCGAGGCCCAGATGGCGGCGCAGCGAAGATTGCACACTGAGCCGATCGAGGATTTCACCCTCGATGGCGCTCGTCTGCATCGCTTCCTCGCTGAGCAGTTCGATGCGGAGTTGCTCGCGTTCCGGCTGGCTGACATGATGGACCGCGCCGAGGATTTCTCCGGACGACAGCAGGAACGTCTGCTCAAACGGCTCCAGAGCGGAGGCGTCATACCGGAAATCCGGCCAATCAGGCAGCGTCCAGTTCCAAGCCATGAGTTATAGACATCCTTTCTATAACTCACATCTAGACCACTTCTGAGGCATAGAAGTCAACTCTATCGCTCAAAGGACCTGCGCGATGGGGTGACCCACAAAACGACGCGAGGCCTTGAGCTATGCCTTTTCAAGGTGCGTCAGACCTTGCTGACGCGGTCTGGGGGCCTTCGGATCGGCGGGGTTTTGTTCCGGCGCTTGAAAGAATGGTTCATAGCGAACGTCCGCCATGGCGCCGTCGAACCAGGCAGGCTGCACGTCACCATTGTTCCATTGGTACAGGTAGCCAACCAGATTTTCAGATGTCTTGCAGAGGATGCGCATGATCGGTTCGCCAGTCAGGCGGGGCTTCGTGTTCATAATGCGTTCCTCCAAAATGGACCTCGTAACTCTTTAACAATGAGGTCATAAAAAAATCTGTTCGGCGGTGTTAATGGCGGCATTATGCAACTTCAAGGCGAATGGCCGCGTATGGGCAAAAATCCACCGGCGAAGTGAAAGTTGTCCTTTCAGATAGGTTCCTTAAGGTCCGGGCTGCTCATGCGGCGATGCAGCGGGAACAGCAATTTCTTCCAAGATTCTGTCGATCTCGCCCCATATGCGTGGTTCCACCTGACCGCGGATCAGAGCCCATTTACTCAAGACGTCGAGGGGGTCGTGGTCCCGGAGGAGGACACCCAGGCTGGCTGCATCTACTGCCAGAGATGTCCGGGCCTGCCACTGCGTGTTTCGAGTGCGTCGCTCCTCAGCGACTGGGGCGAAGACCGGCGACAGTTGCCAGCCTTTGACTGCACGGCGCAGGGCGGCACGCACCACATGTGCTGGCTCAACACCACAAGTCTCCAGCGCTGCTTCCTGTCGTTCGAGTGCGTTGACCCTGATGTCGATCTTCCGGGTCGGGCTCAATGCGCGCGCCGATACGGGAGCTCTCAGGCTGGTATGCGGGTCAGAGCTTTCCGCGGTGACTTGGTGCGGCGCCACGGTACCTCCCGGCATAAGCTCTGACTCGTGCCGATCAGCGTCAACGTCAGTGGCTGGGGTGCCTGTCTTTGTTGCTGTGACCTGTGCCTCATCTTCCGTCCCGGGAATCTCGCGGTCACCCTGTTGCAGGGTGGCGGCGTAGGCTGGGTCGGGCCTGGTGATGGTCGGGATCTTCTTGCGCAATCGACTGTCCTCACGCAGCAAGAATGTTGTTGAGGATGTCCGTCGCCTCCTCGAGCGCCTCGACGACATGACGTACATGTGGACGCATCAGAGGGTTTGGATCAGATTGCTTTTCCAGTGCCAAGGCGTGGAGAAGCCCCTTCTGGTCCATCTCCTTGTAAGTGTTCCGCCGCATCATGACGGTCTCAATCACCGGGAAACGGGTGAGCGCTTCTTCAATCAGGGCGGCGTCAGCACGGGTCGTTTTCGGGTCGACCATGTTCAGGACGACGTGGTGGCGCGGAAGGCTGGAGGGGTCGTCAACACGGGATTTCAGTTTCTCAAACCAATCAGCCGTCTGCGCTCCGACATCGAAATCAGATGTCGACAGCATGACGGGCGTCACAATGTGGTCCGCAAGCACCGCGATGCCGTCTGACCATTCGGCACCGACCCCCGCGGTATCGATGAAGATGAAGTCTGCCGTGCCTGCCATGTAGACCTGATCGATCTGACCCTCGACACCCGCCACGCTTTCGACGGTGGCCGAGCAGAGAAGCGGCGAACTCAGCCCACCGGCTTCCGCCCGAGCATGCCATGCCCCGAGTACTCTCGTGCTGTCCGTGTCGATCAACATCACTCTGCGTCCGGCGGCGATCGCGGCACTGATCAAGGCGCGCGAAAGCGTCGTTTTTCCACTGCCCCCTTTCCGGGCCATCGCTGCGATCACCACAAGATTTTCGTTCGGCATTCTGATCCTCCGCAAAAATAGTGAATCGCAACGATAATGCAAAAGCGTCGCTAAACGCATGAGGCGGAGGGGTCAAGCAGAAGTCGGGATGCGAACTGCGTTTGGCATGCAGCGGGTGGCGTAATGCGATGACCGTGCGACGTCTGCCGTGGCGCCGTCAGCATTCGTCGCGGGGCACCGCACACCCTCCAAATGTCGGGATGCGCTCGGCGATGTGCTGCGGACGGAATGCAGGTGACGGATAGCGCGCTCCAGACGACGGGAGGCAGTCTCGCGTATGGCGTTCTGCGGGTGACGCGAGACGGTCAGCGCGCGGCAGAACCCGTCTTGCGGGGTGCAAGAGACGGGGCGCAAAAGACGCGATGCGCGATGCGGAGACCGCATCGCGTGGTGCAATGAGCGCGGCGCGCGATCCATTTGACAAAGGACGGGAAATCGCCCCTGCAGGGCGATTTTCTACATTGAGTACAATCCCTTATGGCCGACTCCACTTGCGTTGGGAGTCGGCGGGCTTGTACGAAGTTGGCAAGAAATAGGAACGTTAACTTCAAAATGTCCCGCCGCCGCAGACTGTCAGAGATCGAGCGATCGACCATCGCCCAGGAGCGCCGGAACGGCGTCTCCGCGGCGTCATTGGCCGCGCGCTACGATGTCAGCCTGAAGACGATCTACAACGTGGTGAACCACCGGGATGAGCGTCAGACAGCGAACGGCAGCCGATCGCGGGTTGTGGGGATCCGGGTCTCGGACGACGACCTGCGCCGGTTCGACGCGGCACTGTCGCGGCGCGGGATTGCGCACCGCTCTGATGCCATGCGCCGCCTGATGCTGGCGGCCGAAGGTGTCTTCTTGCCCGACGACGAGATGTGTGACGAGTTGCGCAGCCTCGGCGCCGCGCTCAACCGGGTCGGCAACAACGTGAACCAGATCGCGCGACGTCTGAACGAGGCCAAGGTGCGGGGCGAGAGACTGTCCTACCCGGCCTCAAGTCACCGTGACGTCCGCGCCCTTGCGGGTCTGGTCTTCGATCTGGCCGACCAGGTCCAGGAGATGTCGCGTGCGCGGCGCAGCCTGCTGGACCTTGAGATCAGCTCTGCCCTGGCGGGCCTCGCCGAGAGGGATGAGAATGGCGCGGAGTGACCGGGTCCGTGGCATCGATCCGGCGCTTTTCGACCGCGGCTGGAGCCGGGTTTCGGGATCCTGGCAGGGGCTTTCCAAGGGCGCGCAGATGGTCCGGGCCGCGCGCGGCTATTCGCCAGCGATCTTCAAGGCTATCTCGAAAGGGGGCTGCCACACCGGGGCGCAGCTACGGGCGCAGCTCACATATCTCACGACGAAGTCGACCCATATCCTCGACAGCCGCGGCACCCATGACGGGAAGAAGCAGCTCTCGGAAGCCGAGATCAACCGAGTGGCGCGGCGGTTCGAGAACCAGTGGAACGAGCGCTACAGCCCCAAGCTTGGCCATACGTCGCATCTGCTGATGGCATTCCCGGTTGGGACCAGTGGTGAAGAGGTGCGCGATATCACCCAGGCCGTCTGCGAGAAGTTCTTTCAAGGTGAGGGCTCGCAATTCGACTATATTGCTGCAATACACCAAGATCGCGCGCATCCACATGCGCATATCGTTCTGAACCGCCGCAGCAAGGATGGCGAAATGTTCTTTCTCGGGAAGGATCATCACTTCAACTACGACGCCTTTCGCGAGGCGATGGTCGAAGCGGCCAGAGGACACGGGATCCGGCTCGAGGCAACGCGTCGTCTGGATCGCGGCGTCACGACCTACCGCGCCGAGATCGATGAAATCTACAAGGCCCGCGACGAAGGTCGTCCCCCAGTCGAGCGCCAGAGAACCGGTGCTGACCTGGCGGCCGCTCTGGAAACCGTCCGGCACAACGCTTTGATCTATCGCGGGCTCGCGGCGGAGGCGTCCCGTTCGAATTTCGAAGACGTGTCCGAGGCGCTCGAGAGGGCCAGCACCATCCTTGCCAGTGGCGGTCAGATTCAATCTGACGGAGCCATCTACATGTCCCAAGACGAAGCAGCGTTCGACACGCTGATCACCGAGTTTTCTCAGAACATTCGCCAGATCGAGGCGGCGATCGACAGGGCGCCAGCGGCCGAGAGGCCGGTGATCGAGCGCAAGCTGACCGACGTTCTGGCCTCGGTCGCGCATTTGAACCCGCTCGGGGATCGCTCCGCCGCCCTGGTCGATGCCCCATCCCGGGACGGCATCTATGCAAGGCCGAACTTAAGTGAAGAACACCTCGCGCGTATTGACGATGGAGAGGTGGCATCAAAGCTGGCCGAGGCGTTGCAAGGCACGGGCATCGATGCCGAGGCTGTGGCCGCGCGCCTGCGGGAGGGGGCAGGCAATGCCGCATTGGAGCGCCAGTGGCTGGCACAGGATCTGCAGGGGATTGCCAAAGCAAGCGACCTCGATCTGGAGAAATCTGCGGACCGGGAAGACGCGCTCGACCGGCTGGAAGCCGTGCATGTTCGGTTGGGCGATGTTCTGACTGACGTGCGCGTCCTGCGCGCGCCAACCGAGGTCGACGAGGTGGATGACGCTGAGGCAGCGCTTGGTGAGCGGTTGACGACACCTAGGAGTGATCTCGCGCAAGACGGGTCCGACATCTTTGCCCCATCGGAGCGGCAGGCGTTCAGGGCGCTGGTGGCGCAGTTCCGTCGGACGGATTTCGATCATCCGTTCTCCGACGACCCCTCGGTGCGGCGGGCGGGCGCCGTGGAGGTGGAGGAGGCCCGCGTTGCGTTCGACGCCTATGCGCAGAGATCTCCGCAGCATGCCGAATTGGCCTCGATGGCTTGGGAACAGATGACTGACAGTCGAATGCCGCCGCAATATGCGGTATCGGAACAGGACCGCACACTTCATGCTGGCGACATGGACCTCGCCTTGCGGGATCCTTCGGATCATCTCGGTCCGATTACCGAAGAGCTCCGTACCCTCGCCCGCTATCGCACGGAGATGCCGGATGACGAGTTTGGGCAGGCCGTCCAGGACGAAATCAACCACCTTCGTTCGCTCGGCGCGTCGCGTGCCTATATCAGCGAGCGCAGTTTCGAGATCGAGGACCAGGCGCGACAAGACTACGCCGAGCGCCGGTATCTGGAAGAGACAGCGCCAACCGTCATGGCCTTTGTGCGAAACGCAGACGTCGAGGGCCCGCTCTCCGAGGCAGAGCGACATGACATCGTCCGGCAGGTCAACGAACGGCTAAGCCCCGACGCAATCGACGCGCTGCGGGCCGGAAACGCAGAAGTCCTCGATAAGTTCACTGAGGATCCGCTCCGCCAGCTGGAACTCGCTAGAACCTATCTCCAGAGCAGCGAGGTCACTGCGCATGGCCCGGCCATGGAGCGCGTTCTCGATGCATTGGCGGAAGAACAGATAGAGGCGCAGCGCGCACGCCACGCCGCGGCACAT
Organism: Celeribacter baekdonensis; assembly: GCF_003047105.1. NCBI lineage: Bacteria > Pseudomonadati > Pseudomonadota > Alphaproteobacteria > Rhodobacterales > Roseobacteraceae > Celeribacter > Celeribacter baekdonensis. Next base: position 116,057 of record NZ_CP028474.1, on the reverse strand, counting down.
GGTGAGAAGGGGATCACCCATGGATAAAGGCAAGATTGCCCTAGGAGTGTTGAGCCTCGTGCTGGTCGGTCTCGCCATGGGCTATGTCGTGGCGACCGGCTTTGTCATGTTCCGCTATGGGCTTTCTCCCACGCGTTTCGACGTCACCCTGCTTGCCCGCGAATATCGGGGTCTGTCTCAGTCCGCACCAAAAGACTTCCTCTGGGTGAACCTCATACTTGGCGGCTTCGGTCTGGCATCGCTGATGCTGAGCGTCACGCTTCTGGGGGATGCATTGACCCGCTTCGGGACGACGCATTGGCAGACTCGCAGCGAGATGAAGAGGAACGGTTTCTTTGCCAAGCCCGGCGGCGGCTTCCTTCTGGGCAAGCTCGGCTCCCCGAAATCCAAGCGCCCGTTCCTAGTCTCAAAAACCTTCCCCCACGCGCTGATCGTGGCGCCCACGGGCCGGGGCAAGGGCGTGGGGTTCGTGATCCCGAACCTGCTGACCTACAAGGGCTCCGCCGTGGTGCTCGACGTGAAAGGCGAGAACTTCCGCGAGACCTCGCGCTTCCGCGCCAGCATGGGGGACAAGGTTTTCCGCTTCGCGCCGACCGACTGGGACCGACCAACACATCGCTATAATCCGCTGGCGCGCATTGCTGCCATGACCAACCCCGACCGGCAGCAGATGGAGCTTAAACTCACCGCGAAGCTCTTCCTGCAGACCGACAACGAAAAGCTGAGCGGCCTTCTCGCAGGCGGTATCGACTTGTTCGTGGCGGCCGGTCTTCTGGCTTTCGAGCGCGGCGTGCCGACCATCGGCGAGATCTACCGCATCACCGCCTCGGGGGGCGACAAGCAGAAGGAATATCTGAAGCGTTCGCAGGAGGTGAAGAACACCTCGGCCAAACTGATCTTCGAGCGTATGGCCTCGACCAACAACGACACCCTCACCTCCTACCTCTCGCTTCTCATGACATCGGGTCTCGACACCTGGGACAACCGCGCGATCGACGCGGCCACCGCGACCTCTGACTTTTCCTTCCGGGATATCCGCCGCCGCCCACATGCGATCTATCTTGCGGTCGAATCCGAGATGATCCGCCCGCTTGCCCCGCTGATCCGCCTCTTCTTCTCGGACCTGATCGCCTCGCTGCAAGCACAGGAACCCGGCGATGACGAGCCCTGGCCGGTGATGATCATGCTCGACGAGTTTGACCGGCTCGGGAAAATGCCAATCGTCGCCGAAAGCATAAAGACGCTGCGCTCCTTCGGCGGCAACCTCGCCATCGTGACCCAGACGATCCCGGCGCTGGACGAGATCTATGGTGAAAACACCCGCAGGTCGCTGCAGGGCGGCGCCGGGGTAAAGCTCTACCTCACCCCATCCGAGCAGAAGACCATCGAGGAATTGAGCCAGGCTGTCGGCAAGACCACCAAGCGTGTGGTGACCCGCTCCCGTGCTGTTGGACGCAATCCATTCGAAGGGCGCAGCGTCTCGGAGAGGACAGAAGATACCCCGCTCCTGACCGAGGATGAGGCCCGACGCATGGACCTCGACGAGGTCATTCTCGTGATCGACGCGCAGATGCCCATCCGCGGGAGAAGGGTGAAGTATTTTGAGGATCCGGCATTGCAGATTCTGCACGCCGGTCAATCGGGAAGCTTCCCATATCCAGACGAGGACAAACTGAGGCGGGATCGGCAGATGTCCGAGACCCGCGAGACGGTGGCTAGGCTGAAGCAAGAACTGCAGGAGGTGCGGGCGGCTGCGGGACCGCGGGACGTCGGCCCGAATGCGCCCAACGTATCGAAAACCGACCCTGTCAGCGCAGCGAAGGCCCGCGGCCGCGCGGCTCGTGTCGCTGCAAGCGGCGGTGGCCAGGGCCAGCTGTCGCTTGATGTTGAGGGCCTAGGTATCACGAACACAGACCGGACAACGCTTGCTTCGGCAGTTCAGACAACGAGAGCTATCATCGCGGAGCACGGATGAGTTTCGCAGGAGTTGACGTTCATTCTCCTCGCGGCGAATGTAACTGAAGAGCCCTTTGCGGACGACAGCTGCACATGCGGTCTTGACCGCGTTCCGGCCATTGGTAGCAGAAGGCACGTATGGCCGTCATGCCAGACACGGGATGCGGTCTGGCGTGACGGGTTGCGCGCATCGTCGACAACTGCGATCGGGAAGGGGGCCGCATGGGAAGTTCGAAGCGGTGGTTTAGAAGGGCGCTGTTGGTCCTGCAGGAATGGTGGGACGGCGCCTATTCCGGTGATGCGTCCCGGGCTCAATACATGAGGTCTAAGGCATGAGTTACTCCGCGATCCTATTGCTCGCCTTCGTCATCGGCATGGGGCACGCGCTTGAGACCGATCACTTGACCGCCGTATCCAACATGCTGGCTCAGAAGGGCAGCCGCCGAGCGCTGATTGCCCGTGGGGCATTCTGGGGGCTGGGACATACACTCGCGTTATTCGGTTTCTGCGCTGCTGTAGTGCTGCTGGGCCTTACAATTTCGGGCCAAATGCAAGCAGGACTTGAATTTGCGGTTGGCGTGATGATCGTGGCGCTCGGCACGCAGACACTTTGGCGGTTGCACCGAGACCGCGTACACATCCACATGCACGAACATGACGGCTCCCAGCACATGCACGCCCATTCGCACAAGGGAGAGACGCTGCCTCACGGCGAGGTGTGGCACAACCACAGCCACCACAGGACCAACGCCAAGGCCCTTGGTATCGGGCTGGTTCACGGCGCCGCAGGCTCAGGAGCGCTCTTGGTGCTAGCAATCAGCGCGACACAGAACATTAGCCAAGCTTTGGCGTATTTCGCCGTGTTTGGACTGGGTTCGATGGCCGGAATGGCGGCGTTGTCCACGGTGGTCAGCTTTCCGTTGCTGCTAGCTCAGCGCGGGGCGAATTGGCTTCGAATTGGGACCTCTGGAGCAATCGGGATAGCAGCGCTATGGATCGGCGCAACCATCATCGTTGAGAACGGAACAGCGCTTAATATCTTCGGAGGCTGAAAGCGTACTCGTCAACGCCTCACGGCCTGCACGCTTGATTCGGTCGAACAGCAGAAGGTGCGGAAAGTCCCGCATTGTGTGAGTTCATGCACAGTGCGGCGAAAGGCTGCTTTCTCCTTTCTACTCTCGCAAACGTTTTGCCCGTTCCGCCATTCTGACCACCTGCGCGCTTGTCGTTGCCGCGGCGCTCCGCACAGCGGCAGGCGTCTGCACCGCGCCTCGTCCGATTACTTCGCTTGTCGTGAGCGCACCGATCCGCGCCCGGCCCTTCACGCCGTCGGTATTGAAGATCCCCCGCATGATCCCGGTCGATCCAGCGACCACAGCGGGCGCTGCGGCTACCATCAGGTTCCCAGAGATCCCCCGCACAATCAGGGGCGTTGCAGCGACGAAGCCCTTGGCTAGGAACACCATGACGAAGAACGGCACGAGCGATCCGATGTTGGTTGCCGAGTTTGGATCACCGAGCTGCGCGAGAAGCGAATTCGCCATGCCGACGACGGTCGAAAACATTGCTGCGATGACGATGGGGTAGAAGGCATAGCTGACCGTCGTCGAGACCCACCTATGGAAGAAATCCTTGGTCGCGTCGAAGAGCGACAGAGCGATCATGATCGGAGCAAGGCCGAGCATGAGGGTCAGCATCATCTTGGCGAATATGAGGACGATGCCGGTCATGAAGCCAAGGAGGCTCAAAAGAATAAGCCCGATGCCGCCTAGGATCGCGCCCGTCATCCAGTTCAAATTGCTGCCGATGGCATTCAGGTACTGGCTGAATTTTTCGATCAGGATGTCGAATTCGCCGGCAAAGTGTGTGGCTCCGGCTCCTCCGCCGCCAACCGAAGACACTAGTGCGCCAGCGACGTAGTCCAAGCCTCCAATGACGGCGTTCGCTACTGCATTGAAGTTTGCCCAGTTGAAGGCGAAGAGCCCTATCAGCATCAGCTTGATCAGGTACCAGAAGAAGCTGGCCCCATCCATGCTGCGGAACTGGAATGCCATGTTGATGCAGACGCCGATTAGCGAAAGCGTGACCATCAGCAGGACGATCGTGCCGGTATTGCTTGCCACGGCCCCGAACTGGGACTCAGCCGCATCGACAAGGAACGCGTCTGCCGTTCCGACCATCCAGCTGACGACGCCCATTACCAGTTGCCTTGAGCTTCGCAGATTGTACGCACGCTCGGCTCGAGTTGCTTCCTTACTTCAATCCAGTCGCGGCGAAACGCTGAATGCTCGGCTTGGCTAAGGCCTGCATACCTTTCATGATACTCGCCATCGGAGCTACCCCAAGCGGGAAAGCGGGTTTCACAGCCGCAGTCGCCAGATTCAGCGATCTCCTCCCAGGCCCGAATTTCGTACAATTCCATCAAAGCTGCTGCCTTGTAGGCTTCCCGCGGATTGATTTCGTCCATCCAGGTCGGGCGCGCCGGACGATCGTTGCAGATCCGGTATTGTTGAGGCGACATATCGACCGTGAGATCGTTTGAGATCGGAGGCGAAGTCTGTGCCACAAGTGGGCCCGCAAGGGCGGCAAGCATGACTGCGAGGATTGGTTTTCGCATCTGGGGGGTTCCTTTTTTACTCAGCGGCAACGGAGGGGCTCTTGTTGCCTCTGCCGTCGACCGTGTCGAGGTTCAAATCAGTGGTTTGGCCCGGGAGAAAGAACTCGGTGATTCCGCGCGCGCCTTCATGGCGGCCTGCCTGAATGATCACGTCGATTGAGCCCTCGATATAATCGAGCATGTCGGCATAGGTCATCGGCACATCGGTTTTCAGGGCGGCGATGGCGAGGCGGCGAACAGCAAGTTGTGGGGTCTCGGCATGCAGCGTGGTCAGCGATCCACCGTGGCCGGTGTTGATTGCCTCGAGAAACGTCATCGCCTCGCGACCGCGGACTTCGCCTAGGACAATCCGGTCGGGTCGCATGCGAAGCGTTGAGGCCAAGAGCACATCGGCACTGCGGGCATCCGTGTCCCGGTCCGCGATCAACGTCACGGCATTGGGCTGCTCGGGGCGCAGCTCGGCCGCCTCCTCGATGGTGATGATCCGCTCTTCGGGCGGGATCAGCGAAAGGATCTTGCGCGCCGCCACCGTCTTGCCGGTAGATGTACCGCCCGAGACGATCATGTTGAGCTTGTTCTCGACGCAAAACCGCAGCGCAGCGTCGATGTCGCCGGACCTCACCACATCACGAAGCGCGGCGTTCCGTTCCCGGCGCAGACCCTCAAGGCTGCGTTCCTTGCCGAAAAGGAATCCGAGTTTGACCTTCTCAAGCGGCAGGGAGGAGAAGAACCTAAGAGAAATCGAGAAACCGCCCTCGACTGCCGGCGGCTGGATCACCTGCGCGCGGATCGGGCGATCACGATATAGGATCGAGACCGAGACGATAGGCTTCTTGGTGCTGAGCGTGGTCGAGGCGGCGGAGGCGATCTGGTTGCCGAGGTCCTTGATCTCGGTCTGGCTCAGCGGGCTGCCGAGACCTCGCATGAAGTGGTCGCCCTGGAATTCGCCCCAGACTTGTCCGTCGGGATTGATACAGATCTCGATCGTGTCGTCGCGCAGGACCTCGGGGCCGAAACGGTCGAGCGACGCTTCCAGATAACTTGCAGCCATGTCAGAAAATCTCGAGGTCACGATCAACCATGACCGTGATCCGTGTACCCTGGTCGACATGTAGCACTGGCCGGATCGCCAGATAGTCCTGCATCACGCTTTGCGTGCTATCGCGCAGGTCGGTGCCGACATCACTCGCAACATCGGCCGCCGCCTCGCTGTCGATTTGACCCGCTGCAGCCGCAGGCAGAGCGCCGATCAAGGAGATCAGCGCGGCGGAGCCGAAGCGTTGCGCGAAACGGGTGTCGACAAACCCGGTGGTGCCAGTACGGCCGAGTTCGTCTCCACCGAAGGCGCTGATCTGCACAGTCTGATTGTCGGGCAAGATGATCCGGTCCCATGCCACCATGACGCGCGATTGGGCGAGTGCGACATCGGAGCGGTAGCGCCCGATCAGCCGCGCGCCGCGCGGGATCAGGATACGGGTTCCATCGAACGAATGGACGTCTTCCGAGACGATGGCGCGGATCGCGCCGGGCAGTGTGCTGTCGAGAGCCGTCTCTGTGACAGCCTGAATCATGGTGCCCTGAACAACCGTGTTCGATGGGTTCGCGATCACTTCGGCACGTGTCACCTGCGCAGGTTGTGCGCCCGAACGAACAAAGGCTTCATCTGCATTCAAACGTGCGGCTTCCAGCGTGTTCTCCCTATCCGCACCCGCGCCCATCCCGGAGAATGCGATCATAGGAGACGCGATACGCTCTGCGCGGGCCTCAGCTTCAGCAGCGCGCCGCCTTTCGAGTTCGGCCAGCCGCAATTCTTCTTCACTTGGTCCCAATGAGGTCGGCTCTGGTGGTGCAAGCCGTGCAAGTTCCAAGTCCATGCGGAGCTGATCCAATTCGCGGTCCCGCTCGGTCAGCTGCCGCTCGAGGGCACGCTGAGCCTCGGCGGATGCTTCCTGTAAGGTGGCAATTTGCGCCGTCAGGTCCGCAATAGCCTGCTCCGCCCCGCTATCCGCGGCCTCGGCCGGTCTTGCGCGCAGGTCCTCGAGTTCCGCTCTCAATGTCGCAAGACTTTCCATCAGCGCGAGTTCAGACTCGCTCGGACCTGTGTCCGCAGGCGGGGCTTGGCTGGGCTCCGGGGTAGAAATCGGCGCCAGATCTCCGAATCCGGGGCCGCTGCTCTGGAACTCCTCCGGCGCGGCGGTCGCCATTGGTGCTTCTGCCGACGGCTGTAGGGCAGCCCACGCCAGACCACCTGCTGCGGCGATGCCGACGACTCCAAGGATCGCGGCAAGCGGTGCAGGCCGCTTGTTTGCCTTCGCTTTGCCTGTCGAACCTTCGAGAGCCGCGAGGCGCGCGGCGAGGTCTTCCGTACCTTCGGTCATGATGTGGCCTGTCCTGCGTCCTGGACGCAAATCACCTCTTCGCCAAGGCGAAGGACCCATTGCCGGTTGACGCCGGACACGCGGATGACGCCGTCACTCAAGGCCTGGCTGTTTACCGCGCGTTCCCTGCCGTTCGAATATCGGAAGATGGCGGGCACCGGCGCGTTCCGTGCAAACCGGAAATACGTGAAGGTACCATCATCCCAGATGGCCGTCGGCGTGAACTCTTCTCGGGCGCTGACCGCATAGTTCGCGTTCGGCGCATCGGCCGCAACCGCCCTGGTGGGTTGCACGCGGTTTTCAGGATAGCGGAACTGCACGACATAATGCGGCGTCTCCCGGGCTTCGACGACATGGAAGTAGTAGGAGCGGCGGTTGGTGTAGACGGTGATGTTGGTGGCGACGCCAGATGCTGTCGGCTTGATGGCGAAGGCACGGCCACCCGGGACACCGTCGAATTGAAACCCGACCGTATCGCCGGCGATGATCGAGCGGATGGTTTCACCCTCACCGAATTCGACTGTGGTGACGCGGGTCAGAGTCGTGACGACACGGTAAACCTGGCCTTCAGTCCAGGTCGCGACGCGCACGCGATTGTCATGAGAACCTGGACGGGGCGTAGTTTCGGCCAAAGCAGTCGTTCCCGCGAACGCGAGAATACTGGCGGCCAGCAGCGCAGAGATTGGAGTGCGAGTCATTCGGAACGGTCCGATCGGATGGCATATTGGGTAACGGTGAAACCGAAAGGGTTTTGCCAAACATCGTCGATCGCTCGGGTCCGCTCGGGCCGGAATTCGAACATCAACGTGGCAGTGAACGATCCATCCTGTACCCCCTGAGGGCTGGTCAGGCGCTTTCTGAGCCGCACCTGGGCGCGGTTATCGCCAATAAGGGTGATCGATGCGATCTCAACGGCCATCTCGGCCGCAGCCCCGTAACGCGTCGGCGGATAGCTGTCCTGCCCCGATGTCCACATCGCGCGCATGCTGGCCTCGGCCGATCCGGAAGACTGTGCCAGGACACGGCGGACACGAAGATCGTTGTCGAGCTGGTTGTAGGTTTCGCGGTCGAAAATGTAGCGGTAGATTTGCGCTTCGATCACGGCAGGCCGTTCGGCGAGCGACACGGTTTCAACCGTGGCATTGGGGAGCGCCATCCCGGTCGCGGGATCGTAGGGCACAACCACGGGAGGCGGCGTCTCGACCATCAGCGCGACAGCCGCAGCCGTCAAACAGCCGAATACGCCAAAGCCTGCCCCGGAAATGCCGATCATCCGCCAAAGCTGTTCCCGGCGCAGGGCACCGTAGACAAGTTCCTCTTCCACGAGCTCGCGCGCAGTCATCACCCCTGCCCCACTCATGGCTCAAGATCCGGCAAGGTGAAGTCCATGTAGCGGCGTTCTTCGGCAACCGTGGCGGCGTCGACCACGCCTGCATTGCCTGCGCCTAGGGTTTGGATCGCTTCCAGCTCCCACATCCGGGTCATGGCGATGGCGAGTTCCGCCGTGACGCGTGTGTTATGATCCATCGAGGCTTTGAGATCCTCCATGTCGGGGATCATCTCGACCAGACGTTCCACCCGTTCGAGAGACTGTTCCGCCTCTGCGTGGCTGTTCTGCGCCGCCGCCGACATCACAGCACCTGTGGTGGCCCGCGTGGCCACGCCTTCGGCGCCCGGATTGCCGCTGGTGGCGATCTCGCGGAGTGAATCCTCGTCGAACCCGGCGCTTGCCAGCGCCTGTTCCATCTGCGTGCGCATGGGCCCGGCATTGGGCCCGATGAGCGCGCTCCAATCGCCCGCCTGGATGCCTCGGATCAGGCCGGGGATGTCTTCGAAGTTGGCCTCAAGCAAGGTATCGAGGTCCCCGCCCATGGCAAGTCCGAGGATGCTGCGCGGCCCGGTGAGCGAGGCATACATCTCGTTCAGCTGATCGAGTTGGCTTTGCAGCATGTCCAGTTGCTCCAACGCATTGTCCAGAAGATCGGTCTGGATCCCGAAATCCTGCAGCATCTGCTGAAGCTGGCGGATTTCCTGGGCAATGTTCTGAGTGTCCACCGTGGGCACACCCTGTGCCGCGACAGGTCCGGTAACATTGAGGGCAAGCGCGAGAGCGATGCTACCGGCGAAAAGGGAACGGGGCAGGCGCAGGTTCAACGCAAATCCTCCTGACTAAAATCCATGTATTGCCGCTCGGCAGCTTGCGCTGCCGCCAAGGCGATCTGCTCGGCGCTGAGTGGCTCGGTTCGGGCGGCCTTGATCCGGGTCCGGATTGCGACCAGCCGGGCCAGTTCGGCCCGGGCATAGGTGTTGAGCGCGATGGCCTCGTGGAGATCCTCGGTCTCACCAATGCGGGTGATGATGTCCTGAACCCGCAGGGCGGCGGCACGGACCGAGACCAGCGAATAGTCGCCATAGACCCCTGCGCCGTGGGCCGAGAGGCTGAAACTCGCGTTGGCGAGGAGCACAGGATCGATGGTGCCGAGCGCATCGATGCCGCCCACGGCCGCGAGGTAGCTGTTGTACTGCTGCGGGATCACCACGACATAGTGCTGGGTTTCCGCGAAAGGCGGCACACCGCCATAATCCTGCACATTGCCAGGACCGGCGTTATAGGCGGCGAGCGCATGGATAATGTTGCCATCGAACATGTTCAGCATTTGTGCGAGGTATCGCGCACCGCCGGTGACCTGCAGATAGGGATCGTCGTAATAGGCCGGGTAGATCCCGAGATCGCCCGCGGTACCGGGCATGATCTGGGTAAGTCCGAAGGCCCCTACGGGTGAGCGTGCCCCGATCTGGAAGCGGCTCTCCTGCCAAATCAGCGCCTGCAAGAGACAGCGCCATTGCACGAGCGAAAGACCTGCGCGGCCGACCCCGGACAGACTATGGGTGTCGCGTGCTGCGCGGATGATCAGCTCCTCGATCCCCTCCCTGGCATCGCCGAACATCCGCGCTGCCGCTGGATTGGTGTCCTCGGGCGCATAAAGACTGGCGGCCGCGCTTTCGACGTCGTCTACCGCCCCCTGCCCCGCCTCGAGCCCCGCCACGGTTCCGGCCACGTCTCCAGCGCCAAGCGACATGGCATCCATCAGCCCTTCGAGGGAGGCGAGTTGCTGGCGCTCGATTTCGGCCAGTTCCTCCTCGCGGCTTAGCCGGACCTGCTGCAGTGCCAGGTCCCGATCGGTCTGCTCAAGGATGGCCTGCCGCTCTGCGAAGAGGCGCAGATCGAAGGTCGGCACGCCTTGGGCGACCGCTGGCCCTGCCGTGGGACCTGCCAGTGCAAAGCCGATCATCGAGAGAGGTAGCCAGGTCCGCATTGGCTCAGCCGCCCGCCCCCAAGAGGACGAAATCGCAAGGACTGTCGCGGCGCGTGACCTCCGCCCCCATGGTCGAGATCGTGGCGGTGGCGGTTCCTGCCTGCGCAGGAGCCTCGCGAAAATTGAAGCAGTTGGCTTGCGGGGGGTTATGCTGCGCACAGGCTGTCAGGGTCAGGCCGAGCCCGAGCAGCACTACGCTGCGAATGATGGTACGGGTCATGTCACTCTCCAGAAATCAGGACGTTCGCGATAATCGGCGCCGACAAGCGCTTCGCCCTTCTCCATTCCGCCAAGGATGGTCACGAGCGGGCCGAGCGCGCTGAGATCGGCATCGATCACGACGGAACCACGGTCGTCGCGTACAAGCGCGAGCCGCGAGGCCGAGCCGACGCCCAGAAGCACGTCGAGCTCTTTCTCGGTCAGGCCGAGCATCGCGTAGTCAGCGGCGGAAGCACGAATGTTGGGCAAGAGCACCTGCGTCGGCACCGCTTCCACGATGGTCTTGCCGGTGCGCGTGCGCTCGAGCTGGCTGGCATATTGCGTCATCATCACGACGACGGCGTTCTGCTTGCGGGCGGTCACCAGCCAGTTGCTGAGGCGCTCCGCAAAGTAGGCGTTGTCGAGGGCTTTCCATGCCTCGTCGATGACGATGATGGTGGGCTTGCGGTCCTCGATCACCCGCTCGACCCGGCGGAAGAGGTAGGACAGGACCGCCATGCGTTCCCGCTCGCTCTCGGAATCGAGGATGCCGGTGAGGTCAAAGCCCGCGACGTCTCCATCGATGCTGAAACTGTCCTCGGCATTGGCCCCGAAGATCCAGCCGTAGCGACCCTCGGCCGTCCATTCCTGCATACGCTCGAAGAGATCGCCCTCGTCATCGGTCGAGACCAGCAGCGAGGCGAAATCCGACCAGTTTCGTAGGCCCGCATGTCCTGCGCTCGCGTTCTGGCGCACGACTTCCTGCAATCGGTTGGTCTGAACCGGGGTTAGCGGTCGATCGCGCCGCTCCAAGAGGCTCGCGAGCCAATCAGCAAGCCATGCCTGGCCCCGCATGTCGATCTCGGTCTGGAGCGGATTGAGGCCCGTGGGGCGCCCCGCCCGCACGGTCGAATAGCTGCCGCCGAGCGCGCGGACGGCCATCTCCATGCCCGCGCGATAGTCGAATACGAAGACCCGCGCACCTGCCCGCCGTGCCATGGTCATCAGGAAAGCCGCCAGGACGGATTTGCCGGAGCCGGGACGGCCGAGGATCAGCGTGTGGCCTCCCGTGGGCTCGCGATCCGGCGCGCCCTGTTCGTGGAAGTTGAAGCGAAAACCACTGCGCTCGGGTGTCGGAAAGAGCGTGATCGGCACGCCCCAGGGGACTTCCCGACCTGTCTTTCCGAGCGGGGTGCGGTGAAAGGTGGCGAGATCGGTGAAGTTGTGGTTCGTGATTGCGGCCTTGCGGCTGCGCGCCCCTGTGTTCCCGGGATGCTGCGCCATGAAATGCGCCCGCGCCCCGAAGGCCTCCGAGATCAGGTTGATCCCGGAAGTGGCGGAGATGTTGCGGATTTCGGCCGCGATATCGTCAAGCGCCGTCTGGGTGCGGGCATAGACGGCCACGGTCATGTGGTGCTCGCCGAAGATCAGGCGTTTGGATTCCAGATCGTCCTGGGCGAGTTCCAACTCCTGCGCGAGGCTGACGGCCCCGTCATTGGCCGCCTGCATGAGCCGCAGCTGCCGCTTGATCCGGCCCGCCATGATGTTGGCGTTGATCGGCACAAAAGAGTGCGTGACCACCATGTCGACGGGCAGATTCAACTCGTCGAGCATCAGGCTATCGGTCTTGGCGGGGTAGTTCTTCACCGCAAAGATCGCCCCGAGCTTGTCGCCGACGGCACCGTCCGAGAGTGCGATGGTCGTGCCGCGGAAGGTGACGCGGGTATTTGCGACGTCCTCGGCGATCACACCGAGGCGCGACCGGGGGAAGAGCGGGTGCTCCTCGCCTGTGTTGAGTGAACCGAGGAAGCCCAGAAGCTCGCCGCTGCTGGCGGCCAGCGGGCGGGGCTTCAGCTCATCGAAGGAGGACAGCAGAAACCCCACAACCTCGTCGAGCTTGCGCAAGCGGCGGGTGGTGTCGGCCGCATGTCGCGAGCGAGACGCCCCCAGACCGAAGGGCAGACGGCTGCTCGCCTCGGGGCGCTTCAGCACGGTCAGAGTCAGCGTCTTGTCGCGCAAACTCGCGCGGCCGAGATGCGCGTGCCATCGTTTGTCGACGGCGGCCGCAAACCCTTCGCCCGGAACGGGCGGCAGGGTCACGTCGACCGCTTTCGAGACCTTGTGCAAGTAGAATGAGAACTCGGTCCCGACCTGCGCCACGATGCCAGCCAGCAACCCTCCGATCCGGTCGAGATGCCCGTCCTCGCTCGTGGTGCTGTTCACCCCCTCGAGCCGGATGCATTGCATCAGCTCGTTGCCGCGTGTCCGGATCGTTCGGTCGTTCACGAGGCTCACATAAGGCAGCATCATTGAGAGCCGCTTCTCGCCCTTGACCCATGCGGGTAGCGCGGTCAGCGGATCGATGGCGTTCTCAATCTCATCGGCAATTCCATCACGGGGCATAGCTGTCGCCTCCATGCAGCTTGCGGTTCGTCGTGGGCGGGGTTTCCTGCAGGGTGATCACCAGGACATCGAGGAAGTTCGGATCCCAGTCCGCGGCCTTCCAGAGCGCCGGCCAGGCCAGCCCCGCGAAAACAGCCACCACCCAGCTCTGCACCCAGAGGAACAGAAGCGTCGAGCCGAAGAGCCAGACCATGGCGTACATGATCGGCAAGCCCATCAGCTTGGGTGGCCTGAGAAGGCCGATGAACACGCGGGACTGGTCAGCCATGGCCAAGAACTCCGGGATTGCTCAGGTGGTCCAGATGGCGGCGACGATGGTGGGTGCTGCGGCGATGCCCGCGATTGCAACCACGACCCAAAGCGCCTGACGAAAGTCGAGGATGCCAAAGAGCCAGGAAAGAAACACACCGATCAGTGCGAGCGTGCCAATCACGATGCCCAAGGGACCGGTGATCGCATCGACAATGCCTTGAAGCAGGGTCTGTACCGGCGAGAGGTCGATGCTTTGCGCAAGCGCTGGACCCGCCAGCACGATAAGGGCCGTCGCGCCGAGCGCGACGATCGCCCGCGTGCGGAGCACGCTTTGACGTTTCCTCGATGTCATGAAAGATCTCCTCTGAGCCGCTCAAACACGGCAGTCACACGGGCCACATGCCCTTGGGTTTCTCGAAAAGGGGGGATGCCGCCGTGGCGTGTGACCGCCTCAGGGCCAGCGTTGTACGCGGCAAGGGCCAGAGAACCCTCACCGAACTGGTCGAGCATCATCAGCAAGTAGCGGGCTGATCCGTCGAGGTTCTGCGCAATGTCATGTGGGTCCACGCCGAGGTCGCGGGCGGTATCCGGCATAAGCTGGCCAAGGCCTATGGCACCGACAGGGCTACGTGCAGCCGGATTGTATGCGCTCTCGACTTCGATATTGGCCCGGTAAAGGAGCGCCCAATCAGTGACTGAAAGCCCTGCGCGACGCAGCGCACCATGCCCGGCATACCGCAGAGCCGTGGTCTCGATCGCATGGAGGATTTCTGGGGTGGCGCGGGCGGCGGATCGAGCCGGGATCGCTGTCTCGCTCGTTGCGTCAGGAACGCGAGGTTCTGCGAAGAGAAAAAGGCGCCCGTTTGCCTCTTGAGAAGAGGAAATCAATTGGCCGTCTGGGCCAACCGAAAAGATGAAACCGTCGGCCAGGGCCGGGGGCGCGGAACAAACGCCTGTACCCAAAGCAACGACGAGCGCAGTCGCGCGGTCAGCTGCCTTTGACCGGAGGCGCGGCGTGGCGCTCGCGGCCACCTTCTTCAAGTGGGATGCTAGCGGTCGTACAGCCCATGTCGGCCAGGAAACTGACAAGGCCAACGATGGTTTTGAAGTCGCGGAGCTTGAGGACGCTTCGGCTGGTGACGAGCATCTTATCGTCACGCTCATCAGTGGCGACGGCGCGGATGACCCACGAGCCGTACCAGCTGTTATGGCGCTTCTCTGCTCTCTCCTTGCAGACCACCTCAATGAGGTAGCCCTCGGCGAGCAAGCCGCGCAGTCCGTCTTCTGTAACCACATTCGGGGCTTCTTCAATCATGGCCTTCCCTTGGGTCCTTGTTCTGCCTGGGTGCAGTATCAGGCCCACGGGGTCGCAACACCGTGAGCGATACAAAACAACATTAATGATAGCAAGACAATAATAACGTGTTGACGAAGTTCGCCTTGCTCCGATAACGGTGATAGCCGACAGAATGATAATCTTAAAGGCGGCAAAGGAGTTTTGCCCTGCGGCTGTTTATTGCGCGCAACGCACCGTTGCTGTTCGCGTTCCTGCTTGGAAGCATGCCGATAGCCGCGGCAGCAGATTGCGTACCTCCCGAACGACCGTTCTTGCCTCAGTCGCAAGACGACATGCGTGCCTACGCCGATCTGATCAGAAGCGATTTCGAGACCTACATTGCCGATGTGCAGGACTACTTTCGTTGTCTCGACGCCGAGCGCGCTCGCGCCTTTGTTGAGGCGAGGGAGGTCAGTGATGACTACGCCAGGTTCCTGAATGCTCTCGAGTAAGCGACTACGGGTTTGTGCCGCCAGTAGAAATCAACCGTTAGACCAACGCTCCGTCAGTCTCTAACGCAATGATGTTTTTCAAGCGGGCGATCATGTCGTCACCGCTTGCGACATCCGCGCTCGCACATTCATTGATCGATTAGGATTTCAGCAGTTTGTTCAGACTTCTACGAAGAATGTATGAAAAATTGGCCCACACGTTTTGGTGACTTGCCGACATTTTGTTTCAGCAATACAGCTTCAAAAATGATGTACAGGATTCGGGCCTTTTTTGGGATACTCCAGATTGCCTCCATATTGGTGGCAGTGACCCTGATGCCGTCCAATGCATCAGCCATGGTTTCGTGCTCTGTTGAACAACTCGCCCAGGAGTCTTCAAACGAGCGCCACCATCATGAAACGGACATTCCGGCTGCAGATATCGACCATGGAGCAGACCACTGTGCGTCACATATCTGCGTGGTCGGAGACTTCGTAGGTGCCGAAAGTTGCACAAAGCAGTCCGCTAATGTTTCCCTCCGGTCCTGGGATATTGCGTCCCTAGTCCGTTCGGCCACACCCGAAGGTTTGCGGCGCCCTCCTCGCGCCTGATGCACCTGTAGCCGCAGTTTGACTGCGACCATCTGCATCTGACATTTCGAGGAAATCTAAGTGAAAATTCTGCTTGCGGCATCCTTGCCGCTGTTCGGGGCCGCCTGCTCGGCGCTTCCTGAACTTGAAACCGTGCCAGCGCTTACGGCGGCGGTTACATCGCCTGTGGTCGCGTCTGCGCAACCCGGGCCTGTTGTTGCTTACGCGGGCTACTCGGTCGGAGAACCGGCCGAATGGCGGACGCTGAATGATGAACAACGGGAGGGTGGCGAATGAAACTGCCTCTTCTCATGGGGTCCATGTTGCTGGTGTCCGCCTGCGCCAGTCCTGCCGTTCTTGAGCGCGCAAAACCAGATCGCGCGGGCTTTGGCAGTGTCGAGACGGGTGCACGCCAGGCTCTAGGGGCCACACCGATCTGGAACCTGTCTGCCGCGGACCTTGAGGAAACGCGCAAGAGGGTTCACGCCATGGTGCATGGTAAGACCGTCAGCGCCGACACCGCAGTGCAGGTTGCCCTGATAAACAGTCCCGCACTTCAAGCCAGCTTCGCTGAGCTAGGTCTGTCCTCAACTGACTTATGGGAAGTGGCTATGGGGCCGGTGCCCTCGATCGGTGTGTCAATCTCCGGGTTGGCTGGCGATGTCACTCGCACACTTGAGGCAACATTAATCAACTCCCTGCTCGACGTGGCAACATCCGCACCGCGGACCCAACTTGCGGAGATTCGCTTCAGACAATCCGAACTTGCTGCGCTCGCCGACACGATAGACTTGGCCGTTGAAACCCGCCGGGCCTGGATTGAGGCGGTTGGCGCTTTCGAAGCCGCTGCACTGATCGCTCAAACTCAGGGCACTGCCGAGGCAGCGTCCGAACTTGCTGTGCAACTGGGCCGTACCGGCGCGATGAGCAAGGCCGATCAAGCAAGAGAGCATGCCTTTACTGCTGAGCTTGCCGCCGAACGTGCAGCCGCCCAATTGGAGGCGCAATTGGCCAAAGAAAAACTGCTTCGGCTGATGGGGCTTTGGGGTAGCGACACCACTGTATTCGTGCCGGACTCGCTGCCCGCCTTGCCTGGTGGCCCGCGCGTTGCAGGAAATATCGAACAGCTGGCACTGGCAAACCGCGTAGACCTGGCATCTGGAAAGCTGGAACTCGAGGCGCTCGCGCTGGACTACCGTCTGACCGGGCAAACCCGTATGGTCTCGGACGTCCAGTTGGTGGCTGGTTTCGACCTGGAACGTGCAGCCGGAGAAACCGAGGCCAATCCAGCGCTTGCTCTAGATTTCGAGATCCCGCTCTACGACACCGGTCCGCTGGTGTCGAAGCGTGGCCGCATGGCCTATCTGCAGGCAGCGAACAGGCTGGCCCAGCAGGCCGTCGATGCGCGTTCGGACGCACGCATGGCCTATAGGGCCATCACCGGTCGCCATAGCATCGCGCGGCATTGGCGCGACTCTGTTTTGCCTCTGCGACGCCAGATCGATGACGAAGCGCTGCTGTCCTACAACGGCATGCTGACCTCGACCTTTGAATTGATCGCTGATGCCCAGGAGGGGCTCGCTTCGCGCCTCTCTGCCGCAGAAGCGAAACGTGACTACTGGCTTGCCGAAACAGACGCGACCGCGGCGATTTGGGGCGGGGCAATTACTCTGACCGGAGGTAGCGAAGAATGATGAACCGTCGTCAATTACTGGGCGCGGGATTGACCGCGAGCGCTGGAGCTGTGCTGGCGAACGCCGGGGCCGCGCAAACACGCTTTCGCGATCTGCCCGAGGCCGCCTTTACCGACAGCCCCTATACACAAGTTCCCCCAAGGCCTTCGGATCGGTTCGACTACAACCCCGTTGTAACACTGAACGGATGGTCTTTGCCGTATCGCATGAACGGAGATGTAAAGGAGTTCCACCTCGTTGCAGAGCCTGTTGAAAGGATTATGGCGGACGGGATGATTGCGCGGCTCTGGGGCTACAATGGCCAATCCACCGGACCCACAATCGAAGCGGTCGAAGGCGAGCGGGTGCGTATTTACGTAACCAACCGTCTTCCGGAACATACCAGCGTGCATTGGCACGGACTGATCCTGCCATCGGGAATGGATGGAGTTGGTGGTTTGTCGCATCCCGGCATCCCGCCGGGTAAGACCTTCGTCTACGAGTTCGACCTCATCAAGTCCGGCACCTTCATGTACCACCCGCATGCGGACGAGATGGTACAGATGGCCATGGGCATGATGGGGCTCTTCATCGTGCATCCGCGCGACACGGCGTTCATGCCGGTGGACCGGGATTTCGCGTTCCTCCTTGCGGCCTATGACATCGACCCGGGGACCTACATCCCGCGCGTGGCCGAGATGACCAATTTCAACATGTGGACCTGGAACAGCCGGATCTTCCCGGACATCGATCCTCTGGTGGTCAACAAGGGGGACCGCGTCCGTGTGCGTTGTGGCAACCTGACGATGACCAACCACCCAATTCACATGCATGGCTATGACTTTCAGGTCACCTGTACTGACGGAGGCTGGGTGCCGGAAAGTGCCCGTTGGCCCGAGGTCTCGATCGACATTCCTGTAGGCGCCATGCGCGCCTACGAGTTCGACGCGATTCACGAAGGTGACTGGGCGATCCACTGCCACAAGTCGCACCACACCATGAATGCTATGGGCCACGACATCCCTACATTTATTGGCGCCGACAAGTCCCGCCTGACCCAAATGATCCGCCGCCAGCAGCCTGGCTACATGCCGATGGGCACGGCGGGTATGGCGGATATGGGCGAGATGTCGATGGAGATCCCCGAGAACACCGTGCCGATGATGACCGGATGGGGGCCGCATGGCCCATTGGAAATGGGTGGCATGTTTAGCGTGGTGAAGGTTCGCGAGGGCATCGACCGCGACGATTACAGCGATCCTGGCTGGTACGACAACCCGCCCGGAACACAGGCCTACGAATGGACGGGCGAGCTGCCCGAACATGCATACAACACCAGTCCGAAAACCGTGATCACGCCGCGCGGCGGCGTGCGGCAGGGCTGATGCCAGAGCACAGGAGAAACACGCTCATGAAAACTGCACTTTTGACATTGGGGCTGGCCCTGATTCCCGCCCTCGCAATTGCGGACGCCGGGCACGGCAACGGTCAAATGGCCATCGGCATGCCTGCGATGCATGGCCATGAACCCACGCGAACCATCGATGTGATAATGCGTGAGGACTACGACAAGGACGCACCGTTCGTCTTCGAACCCTCCTCGGAAATGACTTTTTCTGAGGGTGAAACCGTGCGCCTGCGCATCACGAACATGGGTGAGGAAACCCACGAGTTCGTGATGGATTCGATGGCACAAAACGCTGAACACAAAGAGCTGATGGCCAAGTTCCCTGAGATGGAACATGACGACCCTAACGCTGTGCGCCTTGAACCAGGTGAAGAGGCGGAGATCCTTTGGACTTTCAACAAGGCCGGCAACTTCGAATTCGCCTGCCTGCTGCCCGGCCACTATGAAGGCGGCATGCACGGCGCCCTTACTGTCAACTGATCTCAAATCAAAGGAAACCAATCATGACCAAATTTTTGACGCTCGCCGCTGCCCTTCTGATGACCGCTGGAACTGCAATTGCTGCTAGCGATAGTGCCATGTCCTCGGGCACGGTGACCAAGATCGATGCCAAGTGGAACAAGATTACTGTCGACCATGGCCCGCTGGAAAACCTCGACATGCCAGCAATGAAAATGGTCTTCGTTCTCGCCGATCCCGCGATGCTGGAAGGGCTGAGTGAAGGCGCACAGATCAACTTCGTTGCCGACCGTGTGAATGGCAAGCTGACTATTACAGAGCTGGTGCAGTAACTACAGGTCGCGCGCCCTGTCTCGCAGGGCGCGCGATTTCATTCGTCGTCGGAGATCATGAGAAAGTTGCGTCGTCTACGACAGAAAGATCCGCAAGAATTGGACAATCCGGTCGGTGATCGCCAGCACACTGGTGCACGAGAGACGAAAGAGTTTCTTTCATCGACATGAGTTTAGAGATCTTTTCATCAATCTGGCGCAGGTGCACCTCTGCGACGGCCTTTACCTGCGCACTTTCTCGATTGTCATCGTTATAGAGCGCCAAAAGCGTACGGCAGTCTTCGATTGTAAATCCCAAGGCTCGCGCTCGTCCGATGAATGCCAGCTTATGAAAATCGATCTCTCTGAAGCTTCGATACCCGTTTGCAGCGCGCAAAGGTGTTACTAGACCGATATCCTCATAGTAGCGAATGGTCTTGGCCGGCACTCCTGACCGCTCGGCAACATCACCAATGTTCATTTCTGCCTCCTCTCACTCGGCCGGGACGGGGGCGAAGTCCTCCACCCGCCCAGACTCTTGGCGCTCGTCCATCGCCGGTCTTACGCGCCGCAGCCGCAAGGCGTTCGTCAAGACAAAGACCGAGCTAAGTGCCATCGCACCGGCAGCGACGACCGGTGACAGCAGCACGGCGAAACTCGGATAAAGCGCTCCGGCGGCCAAGGGTATCAAAGCCACATTGTAACCAAAGGCCCAACCAAGGTTCTGTTTGATGTTTCGCATGGTGTGTCGCGAGATCTCGAAAGCGTTCACAACGCCGCGAAGATCACCGGACATCAATACGACATCTGCGCTTTCGATCGCCACATCCGTGCCAGTGCCGATGGCGATGCCAACATCCGCGTGGGCGAGCGCGGGTGCATCGTTGATGCCATCGCCAACAAAGGCCAATGTGCCCTGCTGGCGCAGATTTTCCAGTGCCGCCACCTTGCCGTCGGGCAAGACCCCCGCGATCACGTGGTCGATACCAGTCTCTTCGGCAATTGCTTCTGCCGTTTCGCGTTTGTCGCCGGTAATCATTGCCACCTTCAAACCCAGACTGTGCAGTGCGGCAATCGCGGCTCGGCTCGAGGGTTTGACCGGATCGGCGACGCCAATCGCAGCCACCGCCTTGCCATTGATTGCGGCGAAGAGTGCGGTGCGACCTTGCCGTGCGAGCATAGTTTCAGCCTCTGCGAGTTCACCAAGATCGATCCCTTCGCGCTGCATCATTCGGTCAGCTCCGACAACAACCTCGGCCCCGTCAACGATGGCGCGCACGCCATACCCTGTAATCGAAGTAAACGCGCTCGGTTCCGACAGTCTGATGTTTTCCGCCTGCGCGCCGCGCACGATAGCTTCGGCGATCGGGTGTTCTGATCTGGCTTCGACCGATGCGACTGCCGCAAGAACGGTGCAGCGCTCGGCTCCTTCCGCCAGCACAAGGTCGGTCAGCGCGGGACGTCCGGCGGTGACGGTGCCGGTCTTGTCCAGAGCGACAACCTTGACGTCCCCCAATGCTTGCAGAGCATCCCCCTTGCGGAACAACACGCCCATTTCAGCAGCGCGACCGGTCCCGACCATGATCGACGTCGGCGTCGCCAGTCCCATCGCGCAGGGACAAGCAATGATGAGAACTGAGACACCCGCGACCAGCGCATAGGTGAGGGCGGGATCAGGGCCGAATATTAGCCAGACAAGGATCGTCAAGGCGGCGAGGGTCATCACAGCGGGGACGAACCAAAGCGTGATCCGATCCACCAACCCTTGAATGGGGAGCTTGGCGCCCTGCGCATCTTCGACCATGCGGATGATTTGGGACAACGTGGTATCCGCACCAACACGCGTTGCTTTATAGGTCAGACTGCCCGCGCCATTGACCGTACCGCCCGTGACAGGATCACCAGCCGACTTGCCGACCGGCACGGGTTCCCCGGTGATCATGCTTTCATCGACATGGCTTTCGCCGTCCACAACCTCACCGTCCACGGCGAGTCGTTCTCCGGGGCGCACAACAATCAGATCTCCGGTGCGCAAGGCATCGATCTCGACCTCGACCGCATCGCCGTCACGCAAAATACGCGCCGTACGAGCCTGTAGGCCGAGCAGCTTCTCGATTGCAGCCCCTGTTCGCCCTTTCGCTCGCGCTTCGAGCCAGCGCCCGATCAGGATCAGGACCACGATGACCGCGGCGGCCTCGAAGTAGACAGCGCGGACGGCCTCGGGCATCAGCGACGGGAAGAACGTTGCGACAACTGAATAAAGATAAGCTGCGCCTGTGCCGACGGCGACCAGACTGTTCATGTCTGGAGCACCTTTCAGCAAGGCCGGAAACCCTTTCAGATAGAACTGTCGGCCGGGCCCAATGAGCACAGCCGTTGTGAGGATGAACTGGATCAACCAGCTGGCCTGCTGTCCTATGGTATTGTTGATCGCCATATGCACGGCCGGGATCAGGTGCCCGCCCATTTCCATCAGGAAAACCGGCAAAGCGAGTGCTGCGGCCAGTGCCACCCGGCGTGCCAACCCGCGCGCTTCCTCTTCTTTTCGCGAAGTGCGATCCTGTGTTGCCGTGGCCTCGGCCACGCTGGCTGGATATCCGGCTTGCTCGGATGCACGGATGAGGGCCACAGGGTCGGTCATGCCCTCAAGATATGTGATGCGCGCATTTTCCGCCGCAAGATTAACGTTGACCTCCAACACGCCGGGAACCAAGGCAAGTGCCTTGTCGACGCGCCCGACACAAGAAGCACATGACATGGACGCGATGTTCAGCGTCACGGATGCCGTTCGCGCTGGATACCCGAGATCTTTCAGGGCTTGGACCGCATCTTGCAGGTGGGGCGAACCATCCACGCTGAAACGCGCCGTCTCGTTCGCGAGGTTCACCGAGACATCGGATATTCCCCTCAACGCGGCTAGGCCCCGATCCACGCGCCCTACGCATGAGGCGCAAGACATTCCTTCAATCGAGAGCGTCACTTTGGATTGATCTGTCATTTCAGTCTCCTGGAATCCCATTTGACACCCCAAATAGGAGTTCCAGTGACTGGAAGGTCAATACCCAATTTGAACTTTCCTGGCTTCGCTTTAAAAATCTACGGAGACCCTTGACCTTCCCCCCACTGGAAGCCCCATCTGCACTGAACAAGCTGTCACAGAGGAGACATCGACATGAAATTCAACGTTCCCGACATGAGTTGTGGTCATTGCACCAGTACGATCGAAAAGGCGATCAAGGCAGCTGACGCAAATGCGAGCGTATCTTGCGACATTCCGGCCCGCACGGTTTCTGTTGAAGGTGCACTGTCAACAGAACGGCTGACGGCCCTGCTTCGTGAAGCTGGGTACGAAAATACCGTGACTGCCTAATCTATGGGTCATCGCACCCGTCGTGACGGGTGCGATGACCTAGCGATTTCTAGCGACGGATTTGCCTGGTTTTCTGAGGTTCCGCAGATCATGAGCGCGAAGGCAACAGGATGAGAGCACTGCCTAAGAGGCAAAGAAGAATGCCTGCAATGTCCCAGCGGTCCGGTCGGCTCCCCTCCACTAGCCACATCCAGATCATGGACGCCGCTATGTAGACGCCCCCGTAAGCTGCATATGCCCGACCGGCCATTTCGCTTTCTGCGCGCGTCAAAAGCCATGCGAAGAGTGCCAAACTTACCAGACCTGGCCCGACCAAAAGTGGCGAACGATCGAGCCGCAACCATGCCCAGAAAGCAAAACATCCGGCGATCTCGGCAAAGGCAGCAATAAGATACCAAAGGTAAGTCATCTTCTCGCCGCCTCTTTCAGTGGTAGGCCGTGCCTAGGTCTTTTGGTATGTAGGGGCTCCGGCTCATTCGCCTGCATCATTGCTCATCGGGCGTGATGTCAGAACCCACCGCAGAGTGCTAGTTTGCCGACGCCCGCACGTTGTCGACCAGTTCCGTGAGCTTATCGCTCTCCACGAAGCCTGGAACCAGATTGTCGCCGATCACAAATGAAGGCGTGCCACTGAAGCCGAGCGACTGCGTCAACCGCATCGAGGTCGCGATGTGCTCTTCAATTTCGGGGCGCTCCATGTCGGTTTGAAGGCGTTCGATGTCGAGACCAACTTCTTGTGCTATCCTGAGAACGCTTGCCTCTTCCGCCCGGCCGTTCATACCCATTAGGGCCCAGTGGAATGCCTCATACTTGCCTTGCAGCCGCGATGCGAGTGCAGCTTTGGTTGCAAACACTGACCCGTCCCCGAGAATTGGCCATTCGCGATAGACCAGACGCACATCAGGATCGGCCTCCAACAGAGCCTGAACTTCCGGCATAGCGCGTCGACAATATGGGCAGTTGTAATCGAAAAATTCGATAACGGTCACATCCCCATCGGGATTGCCGAGAACCGGTGCATTCGGGTCTTGCTCGAGCAATTGTCGCTGATCGCGCAAGACGGTTGCCTGCGCTTGTGCCTGGGCTTCGGCGTCCTGACGTTGAAGTATTTCGACTGCTTCCATGATGATTTGCGGATTCTCGCGGATAGCCTCATATACAAGTTCCTTGACCCGCGCTTCGTCCAGGTCTGCGGCCTGCACTGCCATTGGAAGTAAGGCAAATGACGATACGAGCATCAAATTTCTGAAAATCATGTCCATTATCCCTCTTGTTCTGCTGCTGTGCGTGCGGCCTGAGCATTGCGCTCTCGCTCTGGCCAGGTCGACTTAATGAAGCCGAGAATGTTCCAAATTTCCTGATCTGTGAGTTTGCCGGCGAAGCCCGGCATGCCACTATCGAAATCTGAGCCCTGTTGTCGCATCAGTTCCGCCCCCCGAGCTTGGTGTAGGAGAACAAAATCTGGTCACTATGGTGCCAGGTATGACCGTTGCGATCATGCGGCGGCGCGGGCAGGCGGCCATCTGAACCAGGGCTTCGCCAGTCTGGTTGCCCTTCGAGATTGGCGCCATGGCAGGACGCACAGTTTTCAGAATAGAGAGCTTGCCCCAGTTCGATATTGACGTCGTCAAACGGGGAAGAACCCTGGGAGGCATTGCCGCTGAACCACCAGGTTGCACCTAGCCCAATCAGGCCAATGGATGAAATTACCGCCAGGTAAGCTGATCTCATGCGACCTCCAGCCACGTCATCATGCCGGATGCCGCGTGCGAGAGCATGTGACAGTGAAACAGCCACTTTCCCGGATTGTCGGCAACGAAGGCGATCTCGCGAGTCTCGCCACCGAACATCAGCAAGGTATCCCGCAGGGGACCAACTTCACCGCCCTCCAGCACCTCCCGGAAATGCATCCCGTGCAAATGCATGGCGTGGGGGAAGGATGTATCGTTGTAGATCTCCACTCGCGCTGTTTCACCGCGTGACAGGCTAGCCAGTGGCTTCTCGGTCATGCCCACGGTACCATTGAAAGCCCAGAACTGGTTCGCGTCGACCAGTTGGCGGAACGTTTTTCGCTCACCCTCAAGTATGGCTGCGTCAAGGTTGCCCATTGCCCCGCCTTCCATGTTGAGCCTGATGCGTCTCGCCTGCTCCAGTCCCGGCACATCCATATTAGGGTTCGGTGGCAGAACTTGGGGGACATCCCGCACAGCGGAGGCCAAAGTGCCGGTCACGCGAAACTCGGTTTGGGCAAATCCCTGGCCGTCTTCAAGCCGCACCAGATGAGCACTTTCCCCTTCATCCGCAATGACGTCGACAAACAAATCCGCTCGTTGGCCCGGCCCAAGGATGATCGGTTCGCTGATCTCACTCGGCGTCACCAGTGGCATTCCGTCGAACGCCATCACCCACCCCTTTAGACCTGACAGGCCCAAAACAAAGATCCTGGCATTTGCCGCGTTGATCAACCGAAGCCGCATCCGCTCACCCTGGCTCACGTTGAGCGTAGAATTGAAGCTTCCGTTGGTGGCGACAAAGTTGCCACGTCGGCCTGCATGGCTACGATCATGAACGGCTTCAAAATCTGGGTCGAGTTGTGCGGTCTCCGGGTTGAGGAGCCAATCGTCAAGAATAAGGACTTCATCGCGATCAACATCCGGGGCTATCGGTTCTTCGACGATCAACGCTCCGTAGAGCCCACGAGCGACCTGTTCGACGGAGCGATTATGCGCGTGAAACCAAAAAGTTCCTGCATCTGGAACGGCAAAATCGTAGTCGAAGGTTTCGCCTGTGGGGATGGCATCTTGGGTGAGCCCGGCCACGCCGTCCATCGCATTTGATATCCGCACGCCATGCCAGTGCAGGGACGTCGCCTGCGGCAACTTGTTGACGAGCCGACGTTGAAGACGCGCGCCCTGCCGAACACGGATCACGGGGCCAGGAAACTTTCCGTCATAGCCCCAAATCTCCGTCTTGGGGTAGTCCGGAGGGGCGAGTTGTACGGCGCCACTTTGCGCTGTCATCACCTGAAATTCAGGGGTGGCTGCTGATCCAGCCTTAGGGAAGACGCTCAACGCACTCATTGCCAACCCCGATTGAATGAATGCTCTTCTGGTGTGTGTCATTTCGTTCTCGTTTGTTGTGCGAGCCAGTTTTGGCTCACACATTGTCTCTATTGCAGTCACATGTCTTTATTAGCAGCGGCGCCCTCGCCCTGAGCGACCCGGTCGGCTCGAGGTTCGTCACCATCAAGCAAGTACACGGCCATCGCTTCCAGATCATCGGGGGACAAAAAGCGCGTATTGCCCTGCACGACCTCCACCATGCTGCCGCCGAAAGCGTCGCCTGACGGCGTCACGCCAGTACGCAACGCATAGGCGAGGTTGGAAACGGTCCAGCCGCGTTCCGCCAGTGAGTTCGGCGTGATCGAAGGCGCCTTGCTCCCCCTGGCAATGCCTCATTTCCAGCAAAAACCGCGTCAAGCAGGCGCCCGCCTCCGATATTGCGTGGCGTGTGGCAAGCACCGCAATGTGCTGCACCTCGAACCAGCTCGCGACCGCGGTTCCATTGTGCGTTTTTCTCGTCAATGGGTTCCGTGGGTGGATCGTAGAGATAGGCCGCCCGCCATAGCTTCAGGCCCCATCTCTGATCGAAAGGAAACTTGACATCATGCTCAAGCGCTGCCTCGGCGACCGGTGGCACGGTCTGGAAAGCTGCCCAAAGGTCGGCAATGTCCTGATCCGTGAAATCCGCATAGAACGGATAGGAAAAAGCGGGATAATACGGCTCTCCGCTAGGACTAATGCCCTGGCGAACCGCCTTGGCGAACTGCTCAACCGTCCACCCCCCGATGCCGCTCTCTTTGTCTGTCGTCAGATTGGGCGGAAAAAACGTGCCAAAATCTGTCGCCAGCCCCGCGCCGCCTGCGAGTGCGGCGCCGCCAGCCTCTGAATTGGTGTGGCATGAAATGCACCCGGATACGCGAGCCAAATAGGCGCCGCGCTGGACATCACCCGTTTGCGTGATCGACGCGGGCACCTTGCCAATCGGCCAGATCACAAGGCCGCCGACCACAAGGGCGCCAAGCGCCCCTGCAGCAAAGACCAGTTTTTTCATCCGGCCCATCTTTACTTCGCCTCGTAGCGGAATTTCGCGTGACATGCCGAACATGTCTGGGTCACCATGTTGAATGCCCCATCTGCGGGCATCGAGGCATAGTCCATCATCGGGCTTCCTGACGAAGTTCCCATCATGGACGAAGCTCCCATCATGCCACCGGGGATTGCGTGCCCATCATAGAGCCTGCATCCATTCCCGCCGCTGACGCCATAAGCCCGTTGTCGGCGGCTTTGGCAAGACCTTCGCTAACCACCTTGAGCTGCTCTGCGAGCGCACTGAATTCTTCCCAATCCGACCAGATCTCGGGCTTTGCTTCCGACGGTTTCCCAGCAGACCCTTCGGGAAACAATTCGGTCATGCCTTCGCTATGTTCGACAAAGACGCGTGCTCCCGCACGAACAGCTTCAGCATCATAGGTGATTTCACCACGCATCATCGGAGCCAGTTCTTTGACCGATTGCCCCATGGCCATCATGCCGTCCATGCGTTCCTTGACGACGCCTTCCGCGCCACCATGTGCAAATGCAGCTGCGGCCATTGTCGTTCCTGCCAAGAGGCCGATCATCAGTTTGCTTTTCATCGTTCCGTATCCTGTATTTCCATGCTTGATAGATTTAATTTGATGAGGCGTGGTTGCCCCTAGGTCAGGATAGGTGTTTGGGAGGCGGGGTGTCCCTTAGGACATTCCGGTTAGAAAAGCTCTGATCTGGATGTTCGCGAGGCAATTGCGACAAGTTGGTCGAAGCTCTCGGAGCTGATAAAATGACAATTACCATATTTTTCGAGCAGTCCGGCCCCGGATCGCAATGCCCGGGGAGAAGATTATCTGCATCTTCCTCATGAGAGGTCTGATGTTTTTGCGCACTTCGTTCGGAAACTTTGGCAGCGACCGTTTCATGGCCAATTGCATCGAGAGATCCCGCCGGGAGAACGACAAATAACGCAATCGAGACCAGCAGGAGAATCTGGATCGCGCTACGGAAGATGTTCAGCCTGACGACCAAAGTCAGTTGATCCCGTTCGCGCGCTGCAGTTCGCGCACGTATCCAGCAATCATCTTCACATCACCTTGGGTGAGGCCTTCAACGGGAGGCATATTGCCAAAATTCCAATGATGAGATTGGACGCCGTTTTGCGCCGCATTCAGGAACGCGGCATCGGAATGGTGGTTCGGCTCGTAGATTTTGTGAACAAGCGGAGGAGCGACCCCATTCTGGCCTGCGGCATTTTCACCATGACAGCTGGCGCATTTTGCCTCGAACGCGCGTTGCCCCATTTGGGCTTGCGGCGAAAACTCAGCGGGAATTATTACATTGGCAATGGGCGCGCCCTGAGGAATGCCGCTCGTGTCCGGCGGAACCATTGAGTGTCCTTGAGCGGTCTGCGCCGGGGCCGGCTGCAACGCTTGCCAACCGACCGCTCCAAGGCCGAGCACGAAGAACCCGCTAACGAACCATCCCCAGAAATTCATAGTGTTTTACTCTCCTGCATGTGATCCGTTCAGATCAACTTAACCTGCGTCCCGACCGGCGTGCGATCGAAGACCTCTTCTATATGTTCGTTGTAAAGGCCGATGCAGCCGTTTGATGATCGACGCCCGATTTTCCGCGTGTCTTGGGTTCCGTGGATCCGGTAGTATTGCCACGACAGATAGAGCGCACGCGTTCCCAGAGGATTGGAGGGATCTCCTCCAGGCACATAGGCTGGCCATTCCGGATTGCGTTCCCGCATTGAAGGGGTCGGCGCCCAACTTGGATTTTCCCGTTTCTCGACAACTTCTGTATACCCGCGCTTCGTCAATTCATCAGTCAAGGGAACAGAGGTCGGGTAAATCCGCATCTCTTCATCCTCTGTCCAGTGTTGGAGCACCTTTGTGACAGTATCCGAAATGATGATGCCCTTCCCGAGACGGTCAAAGTGATCACGCCAATTGTGGAGAACGAACGACGAGATATTGCGTCTTACCACACCAGCCTCTTCCGCCCGAAGAGTGTGGGGGGTCATCAAGAATGCGCCTGAAATTGCAATCAGGCTCCGCCTGTTCAAACTCGGTCTCTCTGCCATTTGTTCGTCCTTGGTTACTCAATTGGACGAGACAGGCATTGCTCAGATGGGGCTGAATCTCAACCGCAACAGGCCGCAAGATTTGTATCGAAGTGTATCCTTGACCTTCCAGCGGGAGATCAAGCTAAACAGGATGCGTTGACCAAAATCAGAGGTGGATTCCATGCAAGAGGATAGCGAGTCAGGTGGCAATCGCCACGGAAAGTTGATGCACTGGGGCATGATGGCTTGCTGTGCTGTCATGCTTCTACCCATCGCAGCTTTCCTGATTGGCGGAGGCACCGTCGCAGGCCTTTGGGCAAACGCTACCGTCTTTGCGCCTCTGGTGCTCTGCGTTGGCGCCCATTTTGTGATGCACAAGATGATGGGGCGTTCATGCCATGGAAGCAAAGAGCACAAGCAGACCGCCCCCAGCCAGTGCCGATTGAAGATATGACCGACAGCGCCGTCCGGCGGTAAGTCGAAATGAGAACAAGAGCGCGGCTGGCGACTGTCTTCTTGGGAGCGATTTTCGTGAGCGCTTGTTCCGGCGGACCAGTCCTGTGCCCGACAAACCCGCCGCCAACTTTGTCGACAAAGTCACCAGAGCTGGAGCTGCCCAATGGATGTCGTCTGGCAGGGCCTATCTCCAACGGTGTGGGCCAGTTGGATTGTGTAAACGGCCGATCAGGCTTTGTTGCCACTCAAGTTCAAAGCCTGGAGATAGTGCGATGACCATCTGGCGCTCGCCAATCCGTCTTGTTTTCTGCGGTACCCTCGCTGCCGCAATGTTCTGGCTCTTGATCCCCTTTGCTGCAACGGCCGAGGTATCAGTCGCCCACAAGGTCACTGCGGTGGAAGCGCGGCTGATCTCCGCCGAGGATGCCGTTTCCGCCGAAGCTCAAACGCTCTCCGCCGGTCTGGATCTGAACCTTGCTGACGGATGGAAAACCTATTGGCGTTCGCCTGGCGAGGTTGGCATTCCGCCACAGATCGACTGGAGCGGGTCGACGAATGTCGCGGGCGTTGATTTCCTATGGCCTGCGCCCGAGCGGTTCACTGCCTTTGGCATCGAAAACTTCGGCTATCATGATGAGGTTGTCTTTCCACTTCAGATCACCCTGAAGGATCCTAGGGAACCTGTCGAACTCAGAGCAAACGTCAAGCTCTTGACCTGCTCAGCAGTTTGTGTCCCCCAGGATTTTGACTTGGCACTTTCGTTGCCTCAGGGGAACTCAATCGATCAAGTCTCGGCTAATCGTATCGGGGCATTTCTCGCACGCGTTCCGGCGGAAGGAGGAGCGGCAGGCGTGACCGCCGCCACATCCCATATAAACGATGATTTCACCCGCCTAACGATAGAAATAGCTGCCACGACTGCCTTCAAAACCCCGGACGTCTTTCCTGAAATTGGTGATGGCAACACGTTGGGGAAGCCCGACATTCGCCTTGGGGCAAGCGGGCGAACGCTTTGGGCTGAATTCCCAATTCTTGCCTACATGGCAGATACAGACGCGCCGCCACGGGTAACCGTGACGGACGGGCCGGATCACGCCCTCACCGTCACGCCAGATCGGGCAACAACCGCCCCAACTCCCCCTTTCAGTATTGATCGGGTGGTCCCCGGCATTGATCAAGTGATCTGGATCGCCATCATCGCTTTTCTTGGGGGCTTGATCCTGAACGCCATGCCTTGCGTGCTTCCTGTTCTGTCGATCAAGTTATCTTCTGCCCTGAAATCCGAAGGACGCGGCAATGCCCAAGTCAGGGCAGGCTTCTTGGCCGCCGCCGCCGGAGTCATGGTCTTTATGTGGGCACTCGCGGCTGTTCTCTTCGCATTGCAAAAGATTGGCGTTGCCGTCGGTTGGGGGCTCCAGTTCCAGAGCCCAACGTTCCTGGTTCTGATGCTCCTGATCCTTGGTCTGTTCACCGCAAACCTGTTTGGACTGTTCGAATTCTCTTTGCCAGCCGCCCTGACAACGCGGTTGATGAAAGCAGGAGGTACGGCCGGTTATGGAGCGGATTTTGCCACCGGATTTTTCGGGGCGGTCATGGCTACTCCCTGCTCCGCGCCGTTTCTTGGAACAGCTATCGCATTCGCACTTGCGGGGCGGGTGATAGACATCGCTGTCGTTTTCACCTTTCTCGGGTTAGGTCTGGCCAGCCCATATCTGTTGGTGGCCATCGTGCCGAACGTTGTTCGGTTCGTGCCCAAGCCCGGCCGCTGGATGATCGCCTTGAAAGCCGGCCTTGGCATCCTCCTGATGGGTACCGCGGCATGGCTGTTCTATGTCCTGCTCGGCGTTGCTGGATCGCGCGCGGCCCTAACAGTTGCATCTCTCGGTGCGGTTATGCTCTTCATAGCGGCATCGCCCTGGGTGCCAAGATCTCTTCGCTGGCCCTTTGGGCTGGCGCTGGCGGCACTCGCGGTCGCGGCCGCGCCATTCTTGGCAACACCCGCCGCACCCGATGCCCAAGCAGGAAAAATTGCCTGGGTCACATTTGACCGCGGCGATATTGCCCGTCGGGTTTCACGCGGAGAGGTCGTTTTTGTCGATGTAACCGCCGATTGGTGTTTGACCTGCAAAGCCAACAAGGCGCTCGTTCTTGAACGCGACCCGGTTCTTTCGGCATTGAACAGCTCTGGTGTCACGCCGATGCTGGCCGACTGGACCCGCCCAGATGACGCGATCACCCGTTTTTTGGAGACCAACAACCGTTACGGCATTCCATTCAACGCGGTTTATGGGCCGTCTGCTCCCGAAGGAATTATCCTGTCTGAAATATTGTCGACTCAGGATGTTCTTGCTGCTCTGCACGCGGCGCGTCCGGGGGCCGCTCAAGCAACGCTCATCGAGGACGATGTGAAGGTTTCCAGATTTGGAAACACTTTGGAGCAAAGTGCCGACTGAGTAATTTCGCCTAAGCTGCGCATCAAGGACGCCGAGTCAGGCAGCATTTAACGCCCTGATTTAGATCAACCACACCATCTGGATAGCGTGTTATAATCACCTAGGAAGGACTCAAATCATGCGATCAAGGCCACATATCGATGTCAGAAGAGTGTCGCGTATTCGCGTCAGCTTCGTCCTGATATTGATCGGAGCCTTGTTTTTCGGTCTCATTGCCGATGGTTTGCATGCGCATGAGGGCGAGCCTGCCGGGTTAGAGACGCAGATTGTTCAGGTCACCGACGCAAATTCCTCCGTCCACGTTATTCTGGACGCGGATTGCGGAATTCATCCCGGTTGCGCCGCTGCTCTGATCCCTAACGGGCTTGTCAGCGCAGTAGTTTCGAACCGTAGCACGCGAATGGTAATGTCGTGGCGGCAATCGGCGTCTTTCGCCGATGACGAATTCATACACGTCCCCATTCTCTTCTGAGCATTCCAGTCAGCGAGGTAGCGAAGCGCCTCCCTTTCGGCTTTTACGCCAATCGTGACGCTTAGGTTTTTCGACAGGCTCGTAGTCTGGATGTCCGGATTCTGCCTGACCGCGCTCCTCACTTCATTCGCTCCTATTAACCGTGGATCCGCCGGTTTTCTGCCCTCGCCACGGCCACCGCATGATCTCGACCAGATAAAGGTTCCAAAAATGAACATGTCGCCCCGCATCGCCTATACGCTCGCCACTTTGTTCGTGTCAGCACCAGCTTTGGCCGCTCCGCCTACGGTCTTCATTCCAGAGGGCAGCGCCAATTCAGTCCTGATGGTTCAGGCGGAGACTGGAAAAGTCCTGCGTCGGATCAATGATGTCGAGGCGGTCCACGGTCTCGCAGGCGCACCCGGCGTGCCGTATCTGGTCGCCGGCAGCTATTCGGAGATCCCGCGCGAGGATGTCGCGGCGCTAGAAAAGCCCTCCACCGTGTCTGCAGACGATCACGCCGCGCACCACGCACCAAAGGCCGCGCCAATGGGGCCACCCGATGCCGGGATCAGTCTTCTCTCGATTCTGGACGCAAAAAGTGGCGATATCCTGCGTCGGATAGAGGTGCCGGGTGCCGTACATCATACGGCAGTTTCCCCTGATGGACGCTTTGCCGTTGCGACCCATCCGGCAGGTGACGGAATATCGGTGATTGACCTGGCGACTTTCGGCATGACGGCATTTGTCCCGACTGGATCGATGCCGAACTATGCAGCGTTCGGAACTGATCCCAATCTCGTCTACGTCTCCAACACCGGTAACGGAACGATCAGCGAAGTAGACCTGTCGCGGGGTATCGTTCGTCGCAACTTCATTGCAGGTGACACCCCGGAACATACGGCGGTTTCGCCCGAAACTGATCGACTCTTTGTGGCAGACGCGGACGCAGGTCAGGTTCTGGAACTGTCTTTGAGTACCGGTGAAAAGCTGCGGACCTTCGAAATTGGCGGCGAGATTCATGGACTGGGGCTGTCAAATGATGGGGCAACTTTGTTCGTCGCGGGTAGGGGAGAGGACAAACTCGCCTCAGTTGCACTCGCTACCGGGGAAGTGCGCACAGCCACGCTTGCACCAGAACCCTACCACCTGACGGTAATTCCAGGCTCCGACATCCTTTATGTCTCAAGCCGTGCAGAGCCCGTGGTTTGGCTCATCGATACCAGCTCACTGCAAACGCGTGAAACAGTTTCTGTCGAAGGAGAAGGACATCAGATGGTGGCGCTTCCCTGAAGGGCTGCCGATGGGAATGAAAGGCACAGGATCATGGCACAGGACACTCGCCCAACACTTCGTTTTCTGGGAGCCGCCGGAACAGTAACCGGATCGCGCTATCTGATTGAAACCGGGGATCGCCGCATTCTAGTTGATTGTGGCTTGTTTCAAGGCTTCAAATCGCTGCGGGACCGCAACCGCAAGGCGTTTCCGGTACGCCCCTCCACCATTGACACCGTACTTCTGACGCACGCGCATCTCGATCACTCAGGCTATCTGCCTGCGCTGATCCGCGGCGGGTATCGAGGGAAGGTGATGTGTACCGAAGCGACGGAGGAACTCTGCGGCCTGATCCTGCCGGACAGCGGCCATATCCAGGAAGAGGAGGCACGTTTTGCCAAAAGGCACCGATACTCCAAGCACAAGAACCCCAAGCCGCTCTACACGTTGAAAGATGCTCAGGCGGCGCTTGAGCATTTGCACAGAGTTCCCTTCAACAGCACAATCGATGTTGGTGACGGAATATCCGCAGAGTTCATCCCGGCGGGCCATTTGCTCGGTGCGGCGCAGATCCGTATCAGACTGCCGGGAAGGACAATCCACTTCAGTGGCGACCTCGGCCGACAGAACGACGCACTGATGCGACCACCACAACCGTTCTCAGGTGCGGACGTGTTGGTTTGTGAATCCACCTATGGCAATCGCCATCACGCAGCCATCGACGCGGAGGAAGAGCTTCTGCCAATCCTGAAACGTGTTTTCGGGCGGGGCGGTACGGTTCTCATCCCCTCATTCGCGGTTGGGCGCGCGCAGGGGCTTATGTATCACATTGCACGCCTGCAAAACCGCGGCGAGATCCCATATGTGCCGGTTTATCTCAACTCGCCAATGGCGATCGACGCGACCGAAATCTACCACGGCCATCACGAAGAACATCACGTTGCCTGGGAGGATTGCCTTGCGATGTTCCAGATCGCCAAGCGGGTCACTTCGGTCGAGGAGTCGAAGAAGCTGAACACGCAGCATGGCCCGATGATCATCATTTCGGCGAGCGGCATGTTGACCGGCGGGCGGATCCTGCATCACCTCGCCAGCTTCGGCGGCGACCCGCGCAACGCAATCCTGCTGTCGGGCTTTCAGGCTGGCGGTACCCGCGGGGCGGCACTGGCCGCTGGCGCGGACAGTCTGCGCATGTTCGGTCGAGATTTCCCGATCAGGGCAGAGGTGATCCAGCTCGAAGCCTTTTCCGGACATGCCGATGCCGAAGAGTTGCTGGCCTGGATGCGCGCGTCGGATCGCGCGCCGCGCATGACCTATGTGACTCACGGCGAACCTTCTGCCTCGGACCGGCTGCGCTGGCGGATCGAACATGAACTCGGCTGGCCTGCCCGCGCCCCCGAACACCTCGAAACGATCCGGCTGGACAATCCAAAATGACAGAAATCGACAATACGCTCGCCCTGTCCCGCGCGGGGATCGACACTTACCGGCAACCCGTTGTCTTCATGCGCGAAGACTGCCACGTCTGCCGCGCCGAAGGCTTCGCAGCCCTGACCCGGATCGAGGTCACGCTCGGCGACAGGTCGGTGATTGCCACGCTGAACGTGTTGACCAATGGCGACTGGCTGCCCGACGACACTGCCGCCTTGTCGGAAGAAGCCTGGGCCGCCCTGAAGCCCCAACCGGGGGACCGGGCAAGTTTTACGCACCCGGAGCCACCGGACTCCGTCTCAGCGATCCGCGCCAAGGTCTATGGAGAAACCCTTGAGCAGCAAAGGTTCGACGCAATCATTCGTGACGTCCTCGATCATCGTCTCTCCGATCTCGATCTGGCAGCCTTCATCACCGCCTGCGCGGGCGACCGGCTTTCGATTGCGGAAACCATCGCACTGACCCGATCCATGCAGGCGGCGGGCGAAACGCTGGATTGGGGCGGCGCCGAGATCTACGACAAGCATTGCGTCGGGGGGCTTCCAGGAAACCGCACCACGCCGATCATCGTTTCGATCATCGCGGCGGCGGGGCTGATGATCCCCAAGACCTCTTCTCGCGCGATCACTTCCCCCGCAGGCACGGCCGACACGATGGAGGTCATGGCTCCCGTCTCGCTCGACATCCCCGCGTTGAGACGCGTCGTCGAGGCTGAGGGCGGGTGCATCGTTTGGGGGGGCAACCTCGCTCTCAGCCCTGCGGACGATGTTCTGATCCGGATTGAACGGCCACTCGATTTCGACAGCGACGGACAGCTGGTGGCGAGCGTCTTGTCGAAGAAGGCTGCGGTCGGTGCGAAGCGCGTGCTGATCGATGTGCCCGTCGGACCAACGGCCAAGGTCCGCTCGGCGGAAACCGCCGCTGCGCTGGCAGAGCGGCTCCGCGCCGTTGGCAAGGCCATCGGCCTGACGCTCTCGATCCATCAAAGCGACGGGACTGCACCTGTCGGCCGCGGAATTGGACCCGCACTTGAAGCCCAAGATGTCCTTGCCGTGCTACGCCGCAACGAGAACTTCCCTGTCGACCTGCGCGACCGTGCACTCGACATCGCTGGAGCGCTGCTGGACCTTGTCCCCGAGACGGGCAGCGCGGGAGGGCGAAAGGTGGCCGCACAGCTGCTCGACAGCGGCGCTGCCGAGGCGAAGTTCATGGCGATTTGCGATGCACAAGGCGGTTTCACTGAGCCCGGTGAGGCGCGTTATCATGCGGTGATCACCTCCCGCACGGCGGGGCGCCTCATTGCGATTGACAATCGTCGCATCGCGCGCACAGCGAAACTCGCCGGCGCACCGCGGCAGCAGCTCGCAGGGCTGCGCCTTCTGGTCCAGATCGGTGACCATATCGAATTTGGCAAGCCGCTGTTCGAGATCCACGCCGAAACGCTGGGAGAACTGGAATACGCCCGCTCCTATGCCGAGGCGCAATTGGGACTTTGCACAATTGAGGAGGCAAACTGATGACCATTATCGCCCCCTTTCCCGGCATGGAGCCATTGGCGCGCAGAATGGCGGCGACATCCGGTGCCGAAATCCAGCCGGTGGACTTGCACCATTTTCCCGATGGTGAAACCCTCGTGAAGCTCGGCGGCGATCCTGCAGGACGCGAAATCGCCTTCCTCGCCACGTTGCGCGATCCTGATCGGCTGGCGTTGCCTCTGCGTTTCGCAGCTCTGACGGCGCGCGAACTTGGGGCCGCGCGTGTGGGGCTGGTCGCGCCCTATCTTGGCTACATGCGCCAGGACAAGCGGTTTCATCCACGCGAAGCTGTGAGCGCCCCGATCTTCGCGGGATTTCTTGATGAATGTTTCGACTGGGTGATGACCGCTGACCCCCATCTGCATCGCAACCCGAGCCTTTCAGCGCTGTTCCGCATTCCCGCATATCGTGTCGCCACAGCCCCTCTGCTGGCCGACTGGATTGCGGCGAACGTTCCAGAGGCCGTGCTCCTTGGGCCTGACAGCGAAAGCCAGCAATGGGTGGCTGAAGTCGCCAGGCTCGCCGGACGCCCCTACGAAGTGCTGACAAAACATCGCTCCGGGGATCGGCAGGTCGAGATCAGCCTGCCGGGCAGCGCCGTTTTCCGACAGGGGACACCCGTGATCCTCGATGATATCGCCTCGTCCGGACACACGCTGATCCGAACGCTCGAACAACTCGAGCAGGCCGGTGCCCGACCTGCGACTTGCGTAATTATCCACGCGGTTTTCGCACACGGCGCAGAGGAAGCAATCCGCCATGCCGGTGCCGCGCGGATCGTCAGTACCGATACGATTCCACACTCAACGAACGCAGTCTGCGTCGGCGAGCTGTTAGCGACAGAAATGAAAGTTGCTCAATGCGCCACTTGACCTTCCAGTTACTGGAAGAATTAGGTTTGAGGCAATGAGCTAGAAATACGGGAAAGGATCCCCGAATGAACAACCATCACGAACATGCCAACGGATCTGACGATCAAGTTCCTTCTGGCTACGCGGGCACGGTCTTCACTTGCCCGATGCACCCCGAGGTACGCCGCGCCGAACCGGGAGATTGCCCGAAATGCCAGATGCATCTGGTGCCGGAGGGCGAGCCCTCGCAACACCACGCCCATCATCAGCACACGGGCGACGCGGTGGAGCCAAACCACTTGGACTCGGTTCCCAACGACTACACTGGCCCGGTTTATACCTGTCCGATGCACCCTCAGGTGCGCCAGACGCATCCCGGGTCTTGTCCGATCTGCGGTATGGGGCTGGAACTGGAATCGGCCGCCATGGAAGCGGAAGGCCCGAACCCGGAGCTTGTGGATTTCAGCCGTCGTTTCTGGGTGGGGGCCATTTTGACCGTACCGCTCCTTGTGCTGACCATGGGCCCCTATCTTGGCCTGAGCGGGGTGCGCGAGATATTCGGAGAACGCGTCACCCTCTGGGTCGAACTCGCGCTCGGGACACCCGTTGTCTTTTGGTCCGGCTGGCCTTTCCTTGTTCGTGGCTGGAACTCGTTCCGGACAAGGAACCTCAATATGTTCAGTCTCATTGCCATGGGTGTAAGCGCCGCATGGCTGTTCAGCATCATCGCCGTCCTGGCACCGGGCATATTCCCCGATGGGTTCCGGGATGCCGAAGGGCATGTCGGCGTCTATTTCGAGGCGGCGGCTGTGATCGTCACGCTGGTCCTTGTGGGACAGGTGATGGAGCTGCGCGCTCGCGAAGGCACTGGCAAGGCGATCCGTGCTCTTCTGGATATGGCCGCCAAGACGGCACGTATTATCCGCGACGACGGAAGCGAGGAAGAGGTTCCATTGGAACAGGTCCAGGTCGGCGACCGACTACGTGTGCGACCCGGTGACAAGGTGCCGGTCGATGGTATGGTCGTCGAAGGCAGGTCCTCAGTTGACGAAAGCATGATCACGGGCGAGCCGGTACCTGTAGAAAAGGTCGGAGGAGACCCTGTAACGGGTGCCACGATCAACGGAACCGGCAGCCTGATCATGGAGGCGACGCGCGTCGGCGCCGACACGATGCTGAGCCAAATCGTCGAGATGGTGGCCAATGCGCAGCGGTCTCGCGCGCCGATCCAGAAATACGCCGACAAGGTCTCCGGATATTTCGTGCCTGCAGTTATTGGCATCGCCGTGCTGGCCTTCATTGGCTGGGCCATTTGGGGCCCGGTCCCGGCCCTTTCCTATGCTCTTATTGCGGCCGTTGCCGTTCTCATCATCGCTTGTCCCTGTGCCCTCGGCCTTGCGACACCGATGTCTATCATGACGGCGACGGGGCGCGGCGCGCAGGCGGGTGTCCTGATCAGGAATGCAGAGGCACTGGAACGGTTCGAGAAGGTCGATACCCTGATCGTCGACAAGACCGGCACGCTGACGGAAGGCAAGCCGAAACTTGTCGGCGTCTACCCTGAACCGGGTCACGATGAGGTAGAAGTGCTTCGGCTTGCCGCATCGCTGGAACGCGGCTCCGAGCATCCTCTCGCGGAAGCCATCGTACGCGGTGCTGAAGAGCGTGGCGTCGACCTGGCAAAAGCCGACGCCTTCGAGGCGGTCACCGGCAAGGGCGTCAAAGGCACGGTGGACGGGCGGGTAGTGGCGCTCGGCAACGTGAAACTCCTGACTGACCTCGGACTTGATGCAGCAGAGCTTCGGGACAAGGCGGATGCCCGTCGGGATAATGGCGAAACGGTTATGTTTGTCGTCGTCGAGAATGACGTTGCCGGTCTTGTCAGCGTCGCAGACCCGGTAAAGGCGACCACACCGGCCGCCCTGAAGGAACTGCACGCACTTGGGTTCCGTATTATCATGGCGACGGGAGACAATGAGCGTACCGCTAGGGCCGTCGCGTCCAGTCTAGGCATCGACGAGATCCGCGCCGATGTG
Source organism: Celeribacter baekdonensis (assembly GCF_003047105.1). Taxonomy (NCBI): domain Bacteria; kingdom Pseudomonadati; phylum Pseudomonadota; class Alphaproteobacteria; order Rhodobacterales; family Roseobacteraceae; genus Celeribacter; species Celeribacter baekdonensis. The sequence continues at coordinate 76,707 of NZ_CP028474.1, read as the reverse complement.
ATGCCGGAAGACAAAGCGAAGATCATCAAGGAACTTCAGGCCAAGGGGCACAAGGTTGCCATGGCCGGCGACGGTGTCAACGATGCACCTGCCCTGGCTCAGGCCGATGTCGGGATTGCCATGGGCACCGGCGCCGATGTGGCCATTGAGAGCGCAGGGTTCACGCTCGTCAAAGGGAACCTCGACGGTATCGTGCGTGCGCGCAAACTCGCCCGCGCGACCATGCGGAACATACGCCAGAACCTGTTCTTTGCTCTGATCTACAACACTGCGGGCGTGCCCGTCGCTGCGGGGATCTTGTTCCCATTCCTCGGGATCTTGATCAGTCCGATGTTTGCGGCCTTTGCCATGAGCGCTTCCTCAATCTCGGTCGTCCTAAACTCCCTTCGGCTACGGCGCGCGCAGATTTGAGGGGAAACAAGAACGATCGCGAGGTCCATCAGACCGTTCAATAAACAGTATTGGGTACAATCCATCGCCGGAGAAGGGGCAACAGCGTTCAGACAATCACCTGCAAACCAAGGAGACCAAAATGACCTACATTTCCAGACAGATGATCTTAGCCATTGCTGTGGTGTGGGCGCTGCCAGTCGGCGCCCAAGACAGCGGGCATATGACAGATAATGGGGCGATGAGTCAGATGATGAGCTCCGGACTGTTCCTGCCAAACATGGATGCAGCCAAGGGGCGTGCGCTGTTCGCCTCGAAAGGCTGTGTCGTTTGTCATTCTATCAACGGGGTCGGAGGCGAGGATGCCCCCGCCCTTGATGCAGCGTATATGGACCTGCCAATGAACCCGTTTGAATTTGCCGCCCGAATGTGGCGCGGCGCGCCGGCGATGGTCGCTGCCCAAGAGGATGAGCTCGGCGGGCAAATTGAATTCACAGGTCAGGAGCTTGCCGATATCATCGCGTTCGTTCACGATTCCGAAGAACAGAAGGCATTCTCTGCCGGCGACATCCCCGAAAAGATTGAAGAAATGATGCACCAAATGGGTGAGGAGGATCACGACTGAAGCGTCAGGGGATATCGCAGTAGAATAAGGCAATGCGTCGAAAGTTTCATTTGCGCCCTAAGATGCCGATCCTATGGCGGACCGCTTCTGCGCCAGCCAAAGTAATCCAAATCCCGCGGCTAACATCGGCAAGGAAAGGAATTGCCCCATCGTAAGCCCCCAGTCACCAAACTGCACAACATACCCAATCGGATTGTTCACGTCTGCGAATTGAGCGTCGGGCTGGCGAAACAACTCTACAAAACTTCTCGCAAAACCATATCCGGCCAGGAAGAGCCCGCAAATTGCCCCTGGTGTCCTAAGCCATCCGCGCCGCCACGCAAGGAATAGGAGAGCGAAGCCAAGCAACAGGCCTTCCAAAAGGGCTTCGTACAGTTGCGAAGGATGCCGTGCGCAAATGTCGGTTATTCCCGGGCATGATTGCGCTGCGTCACCGGGAAATATGACGGCCCAGGGCATGTCCGATGGGCGGCCCCATAGTTCATTGTTTATGAAATTTGCGATCCGGCCCAAGAACAAGCCCGGAGGCGTTGCCAGAGCGAGAAGGTCAGCCATGCTCAGGAGCGGCATACGCTGACGGATGCCATAAACAAGCGCGGCAATGGTTACGCCAGCAAACCCACCATGAAATGACATTCCCCCTTGCCAGACCTTCAGAATTTCTAACGGATTGGCAAGATAGAACCCGCGCTGATAGAACATCACGAACCCTAACCGCCCGCCAACGATCACCCCGATGATAATCCAGGTCAAAAGATCCTCAATTTGGCGCGGTGTTAGCGGGGCGCCCGATGCAGGCCACAGAGCGGCGCGTTTGACCGTGGCAACACAAATTCTCCAGCCGACGAGAAGGCCGATGATATAGGCCAACGCATACCAGCGGAGAGTCAACGTAAACGTGCCGATCTCAACCGAAAATATATCCGGCCCGATATTTGGGAACGGAAGTGCGGACAAAGGCATGGACATTCTTTCTAGTCATTCGGGTGAGGTCGGATCGTGCACATACGCCGTTCGTGCTCTCTCATGGTTTGTTCATCGCGAGTGAAGCTTCCGCGGGCTATTGGCCCGACTGGAGTTCTTCCAAGGACTGCAAAATGACACTTTGGCGCGGGTCTTCGGAGGAAACGGGCACCAATAGCTCTTTGGCTCGACTGTACGCGTTCAAGGCGAGGTCAGTTTCGCCGAGCACCCTGTAGGCCCTGCCAAGACGCATCCATCCATCGATATCGTCTGGTTCAGCCTCAAGGCGTGTTGCCAAACGTTCCACCATGGATCGGATAAATGCATCTCGATCGACATCATCCATCTGGCTGGCCGCTTCGACATCTGCAGCAGTGGGGCCGGGCGAATTGCCTGACATTACTGGAGCATAATCCGACAAACTGATAGGCGCTCGGCCCAGTGCCGCACCTATCCGGTTTGCTTCCGCGACAAATGTTTCCATCCAGGGTGCGAACCCATCCACTTCGTCCAATCGCGTGAGAAGACGATTGTAGGCCTGCTCATTCGCACCCGCTTGCGCAAGCCCGACAGCATCGTAAAAAGTTCCAGCAGGATTGGTCGGATCGAGCTCAAGTGCTCTTGCAATGGCCCGCTTCGCTTGGGGTGTCACGATCCCCTGTTCGGAAACGATGAGAGCTTCCGCATAGATCGAAAACACAGCAGAATCGGCATTCATGGATTGTGTTGCACGCTCGTAGGCCGATGCGGCATCCGAAGCGCGGCCCAATTTCATGAAGGTCTGTCCAAGGAGCATCCAGCCCTCCAAGGCTCCGCCTTCTGAATCCGCCTGCAACCGCTGCAATAGCTTCTGCGCCAACGCTTCGATTTCACGATTTTGCGCGACCTCTGCCTGGCGATCCTCGAAAGCGATGCTGGATAGGTTTGGCGCTCCAGCAAAACTGTAATACCCCGCCGCGAACAGCGGCACAAAGACCGCAGCAGCCATGAGTATGACCCTGCCGCCGCCGTTGGATTCCCCGGTGTTTTTTACTCTCCCCACGGAGAGAACCCGCCGCTTGATTTCCTGTCGCGCCGCATGCGCCTCTGCGACAGAAAGCAGGCCGCGTTCAGCATCCCGATCGACTTCAGACAACTGGTCCTTCAAAACTGCGAGAGTCCTGTCTTCGGCCGGACCTTGCACCAAGGCAGGCTTCCACGCCGAAGCCGCAACAATACCTGAGGCAGTCAAGGCGAGGACTGCCATTGCAATCCATATCATCGGTGGTCCCCTTCGCTGGATGAAGTGAAAATGCGTGCGACCTCGGCCTCCTCGTCATCGCTCAGGTCTGCGATTTTTTTTCTTTTTCGAGAGCCCATCAGGATGCCGCCACCGATCCCCAGAGCCAAGAGCCCAAGGAGTGGGGGGTAAACCAGAGAGCGTAGGTCTCGGGTTTAAACGGAGGCTTCAGTAGAACGTAATCGCCGTATCTCGCTTGGATGAAAGCAATTGCATCTTCGTTCGTGTCACCCGCAACCAACCGTTCCCGGACCAAAAGTCGTAGGTCGCGCGCAACGCCGGCGTTCGAGCTGTCAATATCCTGATTTTGGCAAACTACGCAGCGAAGCTGCCTGGAAACCTCCCGTGCCCGAGCCTCGAGGATTGGATCGGAGAGGATTTCGTCGGGCTCAACAGCCTGCGCAGACATTGGCATGATGAGTGCCAACACAAGGAAAAAACGACGCATGTCAGCTCCTCTCCTCTAACACACCCGCTTGTCGGAGAGCCTGGCGAAAGGTTGATACAGCCTCTTCACCGACGATCGGGCCGACGTATCGGTAGAGCACCGTTCCATCGCCTCCGACAATGAATGTCTCGGGCACACCCGAAATCCCCCACTCGATCCCGGCACGACCTGACAGATCCAAGCCAATACGTTCGTACGGGTTCCCGAGATTTTGAAGCCAATTGACCGCGTCTACCGGTTGATCCTTGTAGTTGATCCCGAACAAACGCACGCCATCGCGCTCAACCAAAGCGCTCAGAACCGCGTGTTCGGCACGACAGGGAACGCACCAGGAAGCGAACACATTAACGACGACTGGCGTTGGGTTTCCGAGCAGGTTTTCCCGAGACAGTCCCTGTACATCAAGACCCGGCACCGGCCCGAGAATGAACGAGGGAGCTGGCTGAGAAATGAGAACCGAAGGAATCTCGCTTGGGTCACGATTGGGATTCAGGCCCCACAAGAAAAATCCGCCGACAATCACTGCCAGTACCAAGGGAATAATCGCTACAGATCGTTTCATTGCTCACTCCGCTGCGACCGGTTTCGTGGATCGTGCCTTGGAGCTTTGGGGTGCCCCGACCCGGAAGCGGCGATCGGACAAGGACAGACTGCCGCCTATGACAAGCATGGCCGCACCCAACCAAAGCAAGCCGACGAATGGCTCATAGAGAATACGCAGAGTCCAGGCACCGCTCTCTTCGGCTTTGTCCAGAGAGGGTTCCGTGATCGAAGCGTATAGGTCTCCCGCCAGGGTTGACCGTATCGCCGATTCTGTTGTCGTACTTTGTGCGACCGGATAGCTGCGCCGTTCAGGTTTGAGAGCCGTCACGAAAGAGCCGCCCCTTTCGACGCGCAGGGTTCCCTGATCCGCAATATAGTTCGGGCCACGAACGCGCTGCACACCTTCAAATGTGACATCAAATCCCGCAATGTTGACACTCGTGCCGGGCTCTACAAATGCGATCTCTTCAGATTTCCAAACCGAAGAGCCAATCATGCCGATCATCAAGACCGCAACTCCCGCATGAGCGAGCGTCATTCCATGCGCCGCGCGGGGCAAATTGCGGGCACGCCGGATGCTTTCCTGGAGCGGAACCTCGAACAAACGAACCCGCAGCGCCCATTCACGTAAGGAAGCAAAAAACAACCAAAGCGCGATGAGGATCGAAAGATATGCCAACACGGGCCCGCCTTTGGCGAAATACCAAATTGCGAGCGTTGCCAGCACCGCCAGCACCACCACGAAGCGGACACGTTGAAGCACTCCGACGAGATCGGCTCGTTTCCAGGACAAAAACGGCCCCAGACCCATGACAAAAACCAAGGGGAGCATCATTGGTACGAACGCGCCATTGAAGAACGGCGGACCGACGGAAATCTTGTCACCAGAAACGGCTTCGAGAAACAGCGGATAAAGCGTACCGAACAGAACCGTGCCAGTCGCTGTAGCCAGGATCAGGTTGTTTAGCAACAACCCTGCCTCTCGACTAATCGGCTTAAACAACCCGCCACCTTCCATCATTGGCGCCCGCCACGCATAGAGTGCAAGTGAGCCACCAATTGAAATCGCAAGCAGGCCAAGAATGTATAGGCCTCGCTCCGGATCCACGGCAAAAGCATGCACAGAGGTCAGCAAGCCAGACCGAACCACAAATGTGCCGAGGAGTGACAGCGAAAACGTCAAGATCGCGAGTAGGATTGTCCAGCTTTTGAACGCGTCACGCTTTTCAGTGACAATCGCCGAATGGAGAAGTGCTGTCCCGAGAAGCCAGGGCATAAAACTGACATTTTCAACCGGGTCCCAGAACCACCATCCACCCCAACCCAGTTCGTAATATGCCCACCACGATCCCAGAGCTATCCCCGCAGTCAGGCTGATCCACGCGGCCAGTGTCCAGGGTCGAACCCATCTTGCCCAGGCTGTGTCGATCCGTCCCTCGATCAAGGCTGCGGCTGCAAACGAAAAGACGATCGAGAAACCGACATATCCAAAATACAGCAGAGGCGGGTGCATCGCGAGGCCGATATCCTGGAGCAGAGGATTGAGGTCAGCGCCATCAAGCGGCGGAGGAAAGACGCGCTCGAACGGATTGGATGTGAAGAGAAGGAAGGACAGGAACCCGACGCTGATCCATGCCTGCATTGCCAAAGTTCGCGCTCGAAGTGTTTCCGGTAGGTTTGAGCCGAAAGCAGCAACCGCAGCACCGAAGATGGTCAGAATGAAGACCCAGAGAAGCAACGATCCTTCATGACTTCCCCAAGTCGCCGCGACTTTGAAGATCATTGGTTTCAGCGAATGCGAATTGTTCGCAACGTTCAAAACAGTGAAATCAGAGACAACAAAAGCGCGCATCAAGGCTGCAAAGGCAAGTCCGACGAAGACGACCTGCCCAAAAGCAGTCGACCGGGCCGAACGCATCCAGAGAAGATTGCCCCGGGCCGCGCCGAAAAGAGGAATAGTCGATTGGACGAGGGCCAACGCCAATGCGAGGGCCAGCACAAAATGGCCGAGTTCCGGGGTCATAGGAGCCTCACGATCTTTAGCAGTGGGGTCGACTGGTGATCACTTTCTCAGTCGTCTAGAGCGGCTTTGCGCTTGCGATACTCGTCTTCATCAATCTCACCGCGCGCGAAGCGATCCCTGAGAATGTCATGCGCGCTCGACCCGGAGGCACGGCCCTTTTCGCTGAACCAGCGAACGGCGAAGAATATCAGCGCAATAATCACGCCCCAGAACACGATCATCATCAGCCCTCCCAGCATTCCAAATCCACCGCCCCACATGTGGCCGTAATAATCTCCGCCGGGGTCCGCCATGGCGGTCGTCGCGAACAGTGTGAATGCTGCGGTTGTGTTGGTAAGTCTAAGCATGTCGGTTTCCTTTTCTGTCATTTCATGTTTCAGCAACTGGCAATCGAATTGTCGCGATAAGCCCCCCGTCCGGGTGGTTCGCCAGACTGATCTCCCCACCCTGCGCACGAAGAATGGACCTTGCGATCGACAGGCCCAGCCCATGCCCGCCGGTTTCCAGAGATCGGCTTTCTTCAAGCCTGAAGAATGGGTCAAATATGCGTTCCAATTCTGCGGTTGGAATCCCCGGCCCTCTGTCAGTGACGGAAATTTCTATTTCCCCCTCGGCTGATATCCAGCCCAGGGTTGCGGACCCGCCGTAGCGCACCGCGTTCTCGATCACGTTTCGCAATGCGCGTCGAATGGCATTGGGGCGCAATCGAACCGTGACTTCGGGGCCGTCAGAGAGCACAAACGGTACGACCATATCCCCCCGCAGAGCTTCTAGGAACGATTGCAGGTCAACATCCTGCATTGGTTCGTTCCCTGAGAGACCTTTCGCGAAGGTAAGGGTTGCTTCCACCATCGACTGCATTTCTTCGACGGTTGCGACGAGACTCTCTCGGGTTTCGTCTTCCTCTACCATTTCTGAATGTACTCTCATTGCGGTGAGCGGAGATCGAAGATCATGTCCAAGGGCCGCCAGAACCCTCGTTCTGTCGGCAACGAACCGTGTCAGCCTGTCCTGCATACGGTTGAAACCAGCGGTCAGCTCCCGAACCTCCTGGGGTCCCCGTTCTGGCAACGCGTCTATGTCTTCTCCACGCCCCAATCGTTCCGACGCCCAGGCCAATCGCCGCAGAGGGCCCAGCAGTCCGGTCATGACAAACCAGCTCACTGCGACCAACAGGGCCATTGCCGTCAGACCAAATGTCAGCATGGAATAAAGCGGCCACTGGATCGGCGGACGCTCAAAGCGCGTACTTACGTTCAACCACTGGCCGCCGGCGATCGAAATTGAAAGGTTCATCTCGATTGCGGACAGTTCACCTCGCATCATGGCCAAGTGCATCTCGGTCATTTCGTGCGAAAGGTTCGGTAGCGGCAGGATCGCGCCTTGGATCTGGTGAAGCTCCACACGAATGTCGCGACTGTAGCTGTCGTTCAGGAGTGCGCGGACGCGGGTTTCAACCAACCCGCCATCCGAATGGTCGCTATGTTGCACAAGCGGCTTCGTCCCGAGGTCAAAGCGAACAAGGGGCGAGTTCGCCGCGCGGATAATTGATGGGCGCAGGTCAGCGGGTGCCTCTTCAATCAAGCGCGCAACATTTGCCGCTCGTCCAGCTGCCTCAAACCCAAGAGCAGCCCGTATGGCGAGGCTTCGTTCATCGGCGAAGAGCCACAGGCTGACAAACTGTGCGATCCCCAACGCGATAATGATGAGAAGAACGAGTTGGACCCGGAGAGATCGTAGGAGCCGCCAGATCATTCGGACACCTCGACGTCGACCGACAGGCAGTAGCCGCCGCTTCTGATCGTCTTGATAATACGTGGACGGAGAATGTCGGGCTCGAGCTTTCGCCGAAGGCGCGAAATCTGGTTGTCAATTTTCCTGTCCAACGGACCAGCGGAAATGCCCTGAGAAAGATCTAGCAACTGATCGCGGCTCAACACCATCCGAGGGCGCTCCAGAAGGACCGTCAGCAGTTTGAATTCTGCGACCGTAAGAGCGGTCTCTTGTCCCGCGTCGTCGAGAAGCACCTGCCGGTCTACATCCAAGGTAAGGTGTGCAAAGCGGACTTTGCGGCCGCTCAGAGATCCGGTGAAGGCCTCTTTGTGCTCGCTTCTTCGCAGGACGGCTTTGATCCTCGCAAGGAGTTCGCGTGGATTAAACGGCTTGGGAAGATAATCGTCCGCACCGATCTCCAAACCGACAATACGGTCCGCATCTTCACCGAGCGCGGTTAACATGATGATCGGCAGTCGCCCTTCGCTTGACAGACGTTGGCAAACGGAAAGGCCATCCTCGCCAGGCATCATGATATCCAGGACCAGTAGGTCGAAGCTTCCGACAGCCAGCTTCGCGTCCATCTCCGCCGCATCCTTGGCAGCGGTTGCTCGCATGCCATTCTTTTCCAGATAGCGGGTTACACTTTTCCGGATCTGTTCATGGTCATCCACGACGAGAATATGTGGCGCGTGTTGCATGGGGCCCTTCTAAAGCATTGGAAATCAGACGGTCAGGTTCCTTTTTGTCGCCAATTGTATCAGCCCCTGTCCATTGCGACAGACGGATACAAATCCACGGGTGTACGTCCTTACATTCAAATGTTTGATGCCAAGTTGTATGAGGTCAAAAGAAGGAAAGGCTTCAAAATGTCCTACTCAACAAAAGTTTCTACCGGTCTTCTGGTTGCCGTTCTCACAGCAGGTGCTGCGCTCGCCGATGACAGCCATCACCAAGCTGCGGGCGCTGAAAGCGTCTCTCCCAATGTACTTGCTCAACCGATGGCAGGGACGGGCGGGCCCGGAATGATGATGGGTGGCGGCATGATGGATCCCAGTCAGATGGCCGAGCATCTTCAGATGATGCACGGCATGATGCGCATGATGATGCAAATGCATTCGGGCATGATGAGCGGAAACGGCAGCATGATGGGACCAAGCACAACCGGTCAAGGTATGTTCCCGATGATGGGGGGCAACATGATGTCAATGTTCGATATGGATGGAAACGGCGCGGTGTCTCCCGAAGAGGCGCATGAGGGCCTTCAGTCGATGCTGTCGGACTATGACGCCGACGGTAATGGCACGCTCTCGATTGACGAATTCGCGTCGCTTCACGCCAAGGCGATGCGCGAGACCATGGTCGATCGTTTCCAGATGCTTGATGCTGATGGCGACGGCCAGATTTCTCAAGGCGAAATGGTCGCCCCTGCCGACAACATGGCACAGGGTATGGCCGCAAATCCCGGAATGATGACGGACGAAGACAACTGAACCCCGTCGTTCAGAAATTCCCCATTCAGGTAAGCCCGTCAACGGTTCGGTGCTTTGGGTTTGCCTGAACAAGATCGAGAGGGCTCAAAATGAGTTATACCTACAACAGACATCTGCCCAATACGGCGATTGATGATGCGGAGATGCGCCTGCGCGAAGCCCTGAAAGAAAAGGGATTTGGTGTACTGACCGAAATCGACGTACAGGCAACAATGAAGAAAAAGATTGACCGCGACATGGATGGATACCGCATTCTGGGTGCGTGCAACCCTCATATGGCATGGGAGGCCATTGGGCTGGAGCCCCGTATAGGATCGATGCTGCCTTGCAATGTGATCTTGCGGACGGTCGAAAACGGCACTGAAATCAGCGCTGTTGATCCAGTGGCTTCGATGGCCGCTGTCGAGAATGAGAAGCTGCACGAAGTCGCCGCGCAGGTGCGCGATATGCTGCGATCTGCGGTTGATAATGCATAAACTAAACTGAGGAGGCAGACCATGCTGAGCCGCCGTCAAACTTTTGGCCTGTTCGCATCGAGCACCTTGCTTGCCTATTCGCCAGCTTGGGCTGACAACCATGACGTATGGGCGCTCGATACTCTCCATGATGCGCTGAAAAGCGATTTGGCAAGGCTTGTGGACATCCGCAGACCCGAGGAATGGCAAGATACCGGCGTCGCGGAGGGGGCGTGGCCAATCGACATGACCCATCCGCGGTTCGGGGAGCGCCTCTTCGACGCCCGCGATCTTGCTGCGGGACGCCCGGTCGCCCTGATTTGTCGGACCGGCCATCGCTCAGGTCTCGTAATGAGCAAGTTGCGTGAAGCGAAAGCTGCCGGCTTTGTTGACGCCGTAGGCGGGATGCTTGGCGCCCCGGGGAGATCCGGCTGGATCGAGCAAGGTCTGCCGACAGTAACAAGAGAAGCCGCACTGGCCGCCCTCCCAAGTGAGCTAGCGTGAGACACAAGCTATACCATGACAAATCGTAGAGCCTTCATCGCCGGCTTGGCTGGCCTGCCGTTCGCCACAGGTCCGCTGGCGGCCATCGCACAGGGGAGTGTCAGGGCGTTGGCTATGCCACCATTGCTCGACGCAACCCGCGATCGGCATTTCCGTCTGACTGCCCAAAAGGGCAAGACCGATTTTACAGGACTGGGCGGCGGTGAGACCTGGGGGTTCAACCAATCCTTTTTGGGGCCTACGCTACGTCTTCCCGCAGGAGCTTCGACGCAAGCACAGATCGACAATACGCTGTCAGAGAAAATCTCGGTGCACTGGCACGGTATGCTGATACCCGGCGAAGTTGACGGCGGCCCACACCAGACCATTGAACCGGGCACGACTTGGTTTCCCGAACTGGATCTGACACAACCACCCGCTACTCTTTGGTACCACTCGCACGTTCATGGTGACACCGGACGACAAGTTCAAAGGGGATTGGCCGGTGTGATCCACGTTGATGACGGTCGGGACGATGCTCGGGGTCTCCCGATCTCATACGGCGTCGATGATTTGACCTTGGTTCTGCAAGACCGCCGGTTCGACCGGCAGGGCCGCATCGATTATGGCCTGTCTATGCCAGATCAGATGATGGGTTTCATGGGCAATGTCATTCTTGTTAACGGTCAGCTAGGCACCCAGGCTGTCGTCCCTCGCGGTATTGTCCGTTTGCGCTTGCTCAACGGCTCGAACGCGAGGATTTATCCCCTATCGTTTTCTGACCGTCGCGAGATGCACCTCATCGCGACGGACAGTGGCTATCTCAATCAACCTGTCGCCATTGAGTCCCTCGTGATCGCTCCCGGCGAACGATACGAAGTCCTCGTCGATTTTTCGGGAGGAGAGGCTGGCACGCTGGTATCCTCTGCAAATCCCAATCAGATGATGGGTGGGATGATGGGCGGCGCGAGCACTGCTGGGGGAGCTTCGTAGTTGTACCCTTTGGTGTGGATGCGAGACTTCCTGCCCGCATTCTGGAAATACCCGCCGACTTGGGCGGCGTCCTGCCTGACGGTGAGGCCCGATCAGTCAATACACGTCAGATCACACTCGATATGCCAATGGGGATGGGCATGATGATGCGTAGGTCGAATGATCGGTTTGCGATCAATGGGCAGTCCTTCGACATGGGGAGGATAGACTTGTCTCTTTCGAAGGGGGCGACCGAGATTTGGCAAGTCTCCTCAAACATGATGATGCACCCGTTTCATGTTCATGGCGTGAGGTTTCAGGTGCTCGCCGAAAACGGAAAGAAACCAAGCATACAAAATTCTGGCTGGAAGGATACCGTGCTCGTAAATGGCCGAGTCGATATCCTGGTCAGCTTTGAGCAGACGGCAGATCGCGCCAATCCCTTCATGTATCACTGTCACATCCTTGAACACGAAGATGGAGGAATGATGGCGCAGTTCACGGTCACATGATCGTGCAAGCATGGGGATATGGTCGCCTGATTGGTTGTTTGGCGATAGCAACAGTTCTGTCTCTTGCAGCTTTCGGTTTTTTTTCGGGCACGGTTTCTCTGAGCAATCTTGGGGTCGCCTTTTCACAGGCTGAAGTGCAGCGCCATATTGAAAATGCCGGAGCCGTTGGCCCCCTCGCGGTTATTGCACTCATGGCCCTCGCGATTGTCGCAAGCCCCATACCGAGCGCACCAATCGCACTTGCCGCCGGGGCTGCATTTGGTCACTATCTCGGAGCCGCCTACGTAGCCATAGGCTCGGAGCTCGGTGCTACAATCGCATTTGTCTTCGCGCGAAAACTCGGTCGAAGCACAGTTCGGCGTTTTTTGGGTAAGTATTCAGAGTTCGGGCTGTTGGGGTCGCAAAAGGCTCTGATGTTATCAGTGTTTGCGTCCCGCCTGCTTCCATTCGTTTCTTTCGATGCAATCAGCTATGTTGCGGGCTTGAGCCAACTTCATCTATGGCGCTTCATGCTGGCAACTTTTGCCGGGATTTTGCCGGCGAGTTTTGTTCTTGCCCATTTTGGAGCTGTGGCCATGTCAGGGGATTGGGGAACGGCTGAATGGATCACGATAGGACTTGGGGTTGTGACAGCACTGCCTTTTGTCTTTTTGACCCTCAAAAATAGAAAGCAGATCGACGATGAATAGCGACTATAAAGCGGGCAGCATTTCTCTTTGGGATGCCGTCGCCATGGGGACTGGTGTCATGATTGGCGCCGGAATTCTGGCACTCACAGGCCAAATTGCGGAACTGGCCGGCCCTACCTTTCCACTTGTGTTCATCGTTGGAGCCATCGTTACAGCCTTCAGCGCTTACACTTACATAAGAATGTCCAATGCCTACCCGTCAGCTGGCGGAATTGGAATGATCCTGCAAAAGGCCTATGGACCAACCGCCGTAGCCGCTGCAGCGGCTTTGCTTATGGCTCTGTCAATGGTCATTAACGAAAGCCTAGTCGCACGGACCTTCGCAAACTATTTGCTCCGTGGACTGGGCATTGCACCAGATGGCTTACTGGTTCCGGCAATAGGCGTTGCTCTCATTATCGCAGCCTATGTCGTCAACATCTCGGGCAACCGCTCTGTAGGCTGGATTTCCCAGTTGCTCGCGGTACTGAAGGTTGGCGGTATCACTCTGTTTGGGATCTCTGCGCTTTGGGCCGGCGGGTTTACTTTTGGCACAACAGGAGATGGAACAGCTTCACAGGGTCTCAGCGGATTTGTTGGTGCCACAGCGTTGGCAATTCTGGCATTCAAAGGGTTCACGACAATCACCAACAGCGGCGCCGAGATAGTGGACCCACACCGCAACATCGGACGCGCGATCATCATTTCATTGGCGGTCTGCGTAGTGGTGTATCTCTTGGTAGCATTTGCGGTGGGAAGCAGCTTGCCGCTTGGCAAGATCGTCGAAGCAAAAGACTATGCGCTCGCGGAAGCGGCAGCACCGTCCCTTGGGGAAACGGGCTTCTATCTGACCGTCGCGCTCGCTTTGATCGCAACTGCATCAGGCGTGATTGCCAGCATCTTTGCGGTATCTCGTATGTTGGCAATGCTGACAGAGATGAAATTGATCCCGCACAGTCATTTTGGGATGTCAGGCGGAGTCCGCGACCATACACTGATCTACACAGTAGTGATTGCGAGCCTGCTGACCATTCTCTTCGACGTTAGCCGAATAGCGTCGATGGGGGCCTTCTTTTACCTTGTAATGGATATGGTTATTCACTGGGGAGTGTACCGAAACCTTAGGGCCGAGCTTTCTGCGCATGGATGGATCATGTTGACTGCAATCGGTCTCGACGCGATCGTGCTTGCCGTATTCGCTTCACTAAAGTGGCAGAGCGATCCAATGATTGTAGTGGTCGCATTCGCGATCATGGCTTGTGTATTGATCTTTGAGCATTGGTTTCTTCAGCGCACAAAAACCGAGCCACATCAACATGATCACAATGGGCATTGAGTGCTCGCGTGATGACCAGGTATCGAAGCAGTAATTCTTAGCGCTTCCAACATTCAAATTGGTCGGGTTTGAGCGATTTTGAGACCCACTTTGCCGATGTGTAGGACTACTTTCGTTGCCTCGATGGCGGGCGCCAACGCGCGTTTCACGAGGTCAGTGAAGACTATGGAAGACTGGTCGAGCCATTGAAATGAGGAAACGCAAGGGCTTAACCGCCGTCGAGATCCTCGTAGTAGACGAGCGCGGGCATGTTGCGGCGCTGATGCACGATGCGCAGGATGACTGCCGCCCCATCCGCCGCATCTAGCCGCTTGTAGAAGATCACGTGACGTTGGCAGTTGACGGACCGCAACCCCGGAACGAAGAGACTCCTGTCCCGACCCCGGTCGGGATCCCCGGTGATCTGCTCGAAGGCGTTGACCAACTGGCGGTAATAGACGAGCCATTGGTCCCTACCCCAAGTTTCGACGGTGTAGGCACGGATCTCTTCAAGGTCGGCCCTGGCCCGACCGGAAAGTCGAATAATCATATGGGTCAGCGATCAAATGCATCCGGTTCGAAGGCATGAGCATCGAACTCGGCGAAATCCCCATTTTCGGCCAGGGAGGCTGCTTCCTCTAGGTCGGCCTTGAGGGCATAGAACTGCCGGGCGCCATCCTTCTCCATCAGCATCCTTACGCCGGCGCGCACGACTTCGCTCAGATTGGCGTAGGCGCCGGACTCGATCTGCGCCTGCACATATTTCTGCATCGGTTCGGTCAGGTGGACGTTTGGCATCAGACTCTCCTATCCATGCTCAATCGTATCAGATACTGACATAGATATTCAAGCTCATGCTCGATCCCAACTTGGGCCCCAAATCGGCTCGCTGGCTGCTCCCGCCCTTCTGCTCCCGGATTCCATGCGGAGAGCCGGGCCGGGCAGTTTCCCGATACAGCCCTTCCCGAGGCCAGGAGCGCTGCGCCACGCGGTTTGGAGGGCTCATTCGATCTGTCCTTCCGTGACCACTTTCGCGGCCACATTGGAACACCCAATTTCCCCTTTGTAACAGACGTTTGTTTAGCAGCTAACATGAAAGGGGTCCGCAATTTTGGCCACTTTCAAGACGCAGAAGCAGCCAGAACCGGCGTCAGATCTTGGAAGCGGTCAAGCGACACAAGCGAACAGTCGCAAGCAACCATCAATCAAATCTCCTTGCTATCATTAATGTTGTTTCGTATCGCTGCACCATTATAGATGGAGTCGGCATCATGAAGCACGTGATCCACGGCGTGGCAACAGCCACGGCAATAAGCATATCCGGACTAATGGCCTCGTCAGCTCCGGCTCAGGCCTATCAGGTGGATTGTGCGATCCTCCTCTGCCTTGCGGGCGGTTGGCCTGACTCTGCGCCCTGCGCGCATGCCAGAGCGGTCTTCATTCGGCGGATCACGCCATGGCCGATCGAGCCGCCCTTACAAATCTGGCGGTGTCCGATGGGTGTGTCGTTCAACGATCCCAGTCCGATGTCGCCTATGGAACGCCTTTATGACATCACGTTCCGCGATCCGCCCGAACCGCAGGAATCGTCTCCGATCCCCCTTGTTCGCGTCCAAGCAGATGAGCAAGCCGACATCGACATCTCAGGCGACGCCTTTGATTTCGTGCGTAGCATTCGCGTTTATCACATCCAGTACCGCCAGCATGAAAACCGAGATGGCGACTGCAATCGCAGCGACTCGACACGATTGGGGTCCTACGGCGTGCAGGGCGATTACCGATGGACAAGGTCCAACGTGGGCCAAGTGCCGACCGCATCCGGACTGAGCATCCCGAACGGATGCGGCAGCTACTTCTACCGTTCCGTCTTCGTCGACTGGCGCGATCACGCCGGGAACTATGGCTCTGAAGAGGTTCGCTACTGACAAAATCTGCGCGCGGTTCTGCTGCGCGCGTCCTCACAACCCTGCACGGAAGGCTGTGCAAAACCCCCAAAAAGGAGACGACGCCAGACCGTGAAGCCTGACGCCGTGCTAGAAAACTCCGTGAACAAGAGTTTCCTAGCGCACCGCTAAAACACCTGCAACCAGCAAAGTTGTTTTGCTGGCAAGAATGTTGTTGTCTCACGACATGGCGTCGGATCTCCAAGGAGACCTCGACCATGGAACCTACGACCGGCTTGATCCTGCGGCGGATTACGCAGACAAATCTCTCTGTTGCAGCGCACAAGCTTGCCACCCTCATCCTCGACGCCATCGCCTGGAAGGATGGCTACAACGGTTTGTCGCGGGGAACGGCAGCCTTCACCCTCTCGGCCCTGGCAGAGAAGATGGGTGTCTCACGGCAGTATCTTGCGGTTCTTCTGAACGAACTTGAGGCTTCGGAGTTGCAGCTCGAGCGGGCGAAGCCGAATGGCAAGTTCGCGCCCTGGATCTTTCGGTTTTCCGCTTTCGACGAGGAGAGTGAAACCCATGATCTCGTGTCAGGTGAAGGCGACACATCACTATCTAGAGATAGTAATAACAAAACTCTCTTCTCAGGGCTGATCGATATCACCGCGAGTTCGAGCGTTTTCCAGACCAGTTGGGCAGAGCTCATCAAAGCGGCGAAGGCCACGTTGCCCTGCTGGAACATCGACACCCAGGTCATCTGGGATCGCTTCCTCGCCTTCAACCGGTCCAGAGGCAATGGCAGGGTGCCGGCCGGCTTCCTGCTTGGCTTCATGCGCCGATGGCGAAATTCGTCGGGAACTCCAACTCGTCCCGCGGTCAAGCCGCCCGCGAGACCAATAACGGACCCCAAAGAGCGCGAATTGCTGAGACAGATGCAAGCCGCACCAACTTCGAACCGCCAGTTCCACGCGTCCGACTTGTGTCGCTTGATCGGACACACTGCCTACGAAGCGCGTGTACTCGATGTGATCCACGAGTTTGGGTGCCAGAGGTTTTCAGCGACGTTGGCGGTGCACGGACGAGCGGTGCTGGCAGGGGAGATATCCAGGTAGATTCACCTGCCAAGCTTTGGATCCGGGAAGGCTCTGCCCCGCGTACAGAAAATCGGCAGATAATGAAGTTTATGTTAAATTTCGAAGAATTCAGCGCGTAGGGACTTATTTTGCAGCCTAAAGTCGACATCAAACTTCATCGGATTGTTTCATCCGAGCAGACAAATGTTGCTGACTACATTTAGATCGTTCCGATCCTCCATTAATCGTGAAGCATCTGATGTGATGTCAATTTCCAGGCCAGAATCCTTTTCTTGCAGAATCGCTGGCTACCCGTCACGCGCCCACGCAATTGCGGACTCGGTATCGCTTGATTCGAACCACTGCATCTCGGAGCCCGTCAGTAGGTTGACCACCCGTGCGCCCCATTCCATCCATCTGCGTTCTCCGACAACCGCTATGCGACCGAAATCGTTCACGTGGGCGGTGTCGACCTTCAGATCTTCCAGCATCGCCGAAGGCTCTTCGTAGCCCTCGAAACTTGTAAGGTCGAGAACCAGACCCGGATTATCGGTTGTTCCAAGACGCTCATGAAGCAGCGCGTGCATTTGCTTGAATTCTGTCTCCGTCAACTTGCCTTCGCAGACGAGCCCGATGACATCATCACGCTCGGTCAGCGTTTCCTTGAACATTGGTCTTCTCCTTTTCACTTGCGTTGCCGTGACCGTAGAGATCGGCGTTCTGATGAGCGCGATCCTCGTGCTCGAATTCGAGGCTGGAATGGCTGATGCCGAATTCTTTCTTCAGCCGCTCCTTGATCGCGCTCTTGATCTCTTCGATCTTCGACCATCCTTCGGCTGCCACGACGACATGACAGTCGAGCGCAGCCTCGTGCTCTTGCATTTGCCAGAGATGGACGTGGTGGACGTCGGCGACGCCTTCGACTTTCCGCATCGCTTCGACGACGGCCTCGTTGTCGATGTCCGGCGGGCTCCCGAGCATCAGGGTTCGGATTGGGCCGCCTATTTCAGTGAAAGACAGATACAGGATGTAGATCGCGATGCCGATGGTGATGGCAGGATCGACCCAAAGCATGTCGTAAAGGATGATCAGCGACCCAGCGACGATAACCGCGACCGAAGCAAGCGCATCCGAAAGGTTGTGGAGAAAAAGCGCACGGATGTTCACGCTCCCCTTCTGCATCGAATAGGTCAGCATTGCGGTCAGCGTGTCGACCACAAGCGCGATTCCACCGAGAATGACGACGGTCCACCCCATGACTTCGGGTGGATCAATCATGCGCATGCCACCTTCGTAGATCAGATAGAAGCCGATCACGATGAGGGTGGTGTAGTTGATCAGGGCCGCGACGATTTCGACCCGGCCATAGCCGAAGGTCATGCGCTCATCGGCCGGGCGGCGCGCGATCTTGCGTGCGGCAAAGGCAATGACAAGCGAGGCCATATCGGAAAAGTTGTGCAGCGCATCGGCGATCAGTGCCAAACTACCCGAGAATATGCCCCGACGATCTGCGCAACGGTAAGAAGCCCGTTCGCCCAGATCGCGATGGCAACCCGCCGATCGCCAGAATCCGGTTCGATATGCGCGTGCCCATGATCATGCGGCATTGGCAGGCTCCTCATGCGCGTGTGTCGCGCGTCGGTCAGTCTTGAGGCGGCCGCTGCGGAAACCACGTACGCGCGCATTCATCCAGTGGCGGGTGATATGACGGTAAAGGGTACCACGCAGCCACCCAAAGGATTGCTCATGGGACAAATAGAAGGCGTCCGGCGTATCGTACACGCCAAAATCTTGCACAATGCCGGTTCTCTGAATGTAGGTATCTTCTCCGTTCCAGGCGACGGGAGGCGCGCCAAGGCAATCCGTGCCCGCGCCATAACCGCAGAGACTTTCTGTGTCCGAGAATGACGTTTGCAGGACATCGAGGAAAGCGTCATCCAGGATGAAGCCTTCAAGGTTGATCCAGGCACCTTGAAATTCGATCTCGACCCATGAGTGGAGAATTTCCTGCGGAGCAAGCGGATACACCAGCTCAGGGACAACACCGCGCTGCAAGCCTTTGTGGATCGTAAACCCATGCAACCGGCAACGAATGCCGACACCACGCAGCAGCGCCATCAAGAGCGTGCCTTTGGTATTGCACTGCCCATAGCCGTCGGAAAGCACTTCGGATGCGGGGATGTCGTCAGCTCGATTGTATCCGAACGCGATTTCATTCCGAACGAAATCATAGGCAGCTCCGATCCGATCGTATTCGGATAAGCCGCGCCAGCTGCGGTTCTCAATTAGACGCGCAAGAGGCGCGGCATCAAAATCCAGTAGTTTGGTGGGTACAAGTAGGGGGTCGGTCATCTGCAACGGGTCGCTCCTCGAATCGTCTTGGAACAAGACTAATTGCTATAGTCACTATAGCTTCAATCCTTTCTTTCAGAATGAATCTCCCGCAACTATTTGTCCGTGTGAACCGCTTTGTGGTGTTCGCCGTGTGCGTCGCGCAGGATGTCGATACCGCCCCAGGCCGCGATCCCGGCGACGATCACACCGACGACAAGATCCGGCCAGTTGGTTCCTAGCCAAGCGACGAGGCCACCGGCCACGACGATCCCGAGGTTCGCGGCGAAATCGTTGTAACTGAAGGTGTTGGCCGCGCGGATATTGACGTTTGGATTTTTGAGCTTAGCGAGCAGCCAAACGCAGACTGCGTTGATAGCCGCCGCGATCAGGGCCATTGCAATCATGATCGTCTCGAGCGGATCTGACCCACCGATGTAGCGGCGCCACGCATCGTAGAGGATGCCTGCAGCGAACAGGATCAGCAGCCCGCCGGAAACGTTCGCCGCCCCGCGTTTCCATTTGGCGGATCGGGACAAAGCGAAAAGGCTGATCGCGTAGACGAAGCTGTCGGAGAGGTTATCGAGCCCGTTGGCGATCAGGGCACTTGAGTCGCCGAAGGCGCCTGTTGCGAAAAAGGCCACGGCCAAACCGATATTGAGCGCCAGAACGATCCAAAGCGTCCGTCTCTCCATTGAATCTTGTCTAGCGGCCATTTTGTGGTTCCAGCTTGTGTTGTACGACACATTAACTTCTGCGGCTGATCTGCGTTCCAGCCGGAATGTTGGCTGAATTCCTTCAGGCCCCGATTTCCTCGTGTTCGGTCAAGCATTCCGAATGGTCCCGCAACACCTCAAGCACCTTGCAATCTCCCGTCCGCCCGCCGCTGCATTCGTGAACCATGCGTTTCAGTTCCGTGCGCAGCGCCTTCAGGCGGGCCATGCGCTGCTCCACCTGTTTGAGCTGGCGACGCGCGATGGCATCAGCTTCATCACAGGGCCGATTGGGATGGTCGCTGAGGTCGAGCAGCTCGCGGATCGCATCGAGCGAGAAGCCGAGTTGCCGCGAGTGGCGGATGAAGGACAGTCGATCAAGCTGTGCATTGTCGTAGCGCCTCTGTCCGCCTTCGGTCCTGCCAGGTTCGGGCATGAGTCCGATCTGTTCGTAGTACCGGATGGTCTGCACTTTTGTGCCAGTCTTCTTTGACAGAGTACCGATCGTGAGCATTTTCGCCTCCATGAAAAAGATACAGTTTGTGTAGGTTTTGCCGTCGGAATAAACAAGTGTCGGATTCACAGACGCGTGAGTTCAAGCTATACCATGATTTCGTGCTTGAACCTCTAGCAGCTAGAGGATGTATCCGCACAGGCAATAAGAATCAAAATCAGGCGAACAGGATTGTCCCTTACATCGGCACAGAAGTTTCTTTGGGTTTTGGCAGGCGTGGCAGCGCTTGCCTTCGTATGGCTTTTGCTATGGTCCGATTATCGTGCCGATAGCGCCCGAACCGTCGCCGAACCGCCTTTTTTCGCTGAGTTCGAACTGACGGACCACCAGGGTATGGTTCGAACCGAGGAGGACTTTGCGGGGCGCTGGATGCTGGTTTTTTTCGGCTTTACCAACTGCCCCGACGTCTGCCCGACGACCCTATCCGAGGTCGCGGCGGTGATGGACGGTCTGGGCGACGATGCCGCCAAGGTCCAGCCGATTTTCATAACAATCGACCCTGAACGAGACACGCCCGCAGCACTCGCCGAATACGTCCCGCTGTTCGATGCGGGCATCATCGGGCTGACCGGCACGCCGGAACAGATCGCCGCCACATCCGAGACCTTTCCGATCTTCTTCGAACGCGTCGAAGAGGCTGCGGCGCCGGATGGTTACACGATGGGCCACACGTCGCATCTGTTCCTCTTCGATCCCGACGCGGGCTTCGCCGACTCGTGGCCCTACGGCACCTCCGCCGAAGAGATCCTCGCCGATCTGGAAGAGAGGATCTGACCGACATGATCCGTATGTCCGGAGAAACAGCCCTCGGGCTGGCGTGGATCATCGCGCTCGTCGCCTCGCTTGCCGTGCTTTTCATCGGCGAGGTGCTGGGGCAGACGCCCTGTGTGCTGTGCTGGTTCCAGCGCGCCTTCATGTTCCCCTTGGCCATTGTCCTCGGGCTCGGCCTTTGGTGGCGGGACGGCCGCGTGGGGCGCTACGGCATCGCATTGGCGCTTGGCGGCGGCGCAATCGCCCTGTGGCACATGGGGCTGTACGTCGGTCTTGTTGCCGAACGCGTCCAGCCCTGCACGGCCACCGGCCCCTCTTGCACCGATGACAACCAACTGGTCTTCGGCGTCCCTATCCCGCTGATGGCGCTCGCAGCCTTCGCGCTGATCGGGGCGCTGTCGGCCCTTTCATTGAAGGACACACGAACATGAATCGACGCGGCCTGATCCTGTCCGTTCTTGCCCTCGGCGCCGCCGGTTTCGGCGGAGCCACCTGGTTTGCAATCCGCCCCGGCCCAGTGGCCGAAGCGGAGCCCGTTGCTCCGGAACTTGCGGAGGCGATGATCCGCCCCTACTCGCCCATCCTCGGGCCTGCGGATGCGCCCGTCACGATCGTCGAATTCTTCGATCCGGCCTGCGAGGCCTGTCGCGCCTTTCATCCCATCGTGAAGGACATCATGGCCGAGCATGGGGAAGCTGTCCGCGTCGTGATCCGCTACACGCCCTTCCACGGCGCGGCATCCGAGGAAGCCATCCGCGTGCTCGAGGCGGCGCGCATGCAGGACGTTTACATGCCGGTGCTCGAGGCCGTTCTGCGGGAACAGCCGAGATGGGCGTCGCACGGTGCCCCGGAGCCCGGCCTGATCCTTCAGATCGCCGCCACGGCCGGGCTCGATGCCGAGGCCGCCCGCACGCAAATGCTGGCACCCGGTGTCGTGGCGATCCTTAACCAAGATCGTGCTGACGTCGAGGCCGTGGGAATTCGCCAGACGCCCACATTCTTTGTGAACGGCAAGCCGCTCGATCCATTCGGGGAGGCAGAGTTGCGTCGTCTGGTGGCCGCCGAAGTCGCTGCCGCGCAAAGCTGAATGGAAAGGGCAGGATCAGAACGATGAAAAAGTATATTTTGACTGGCACACTGGCCGCGCTTTTGACCCTAGGAGGGCTCTCAGTGCCCGCGCTGGCCGGACCCGAGGATGTTGTCGTCGAGAACGCGTGGTCCCGCGCCTCCATCGGGATGAACCGTCCCGGGGCCGCTTACATGACGATCCGCAACACTGGCGACGAGCCGGTGACGCTGATCGGCCTTACAACACCGCTCGCGATGATGCCCGAAATTCACGAGACGAAGACAAATGCCGAAGGTGTGAGTTCCATGAGCCCGGCGGGGGAGATCGCGATCGCCCCGGGCGAGAGCATCGCGCTCGAACCGGGGGCCTGCACGCAATGCTGATGCGGCTGCAAGAACCAATGACGGAAGGGGACACTTTTCCGCTGACACTGCTTTTCGACGACGGAGGCGAAGTGACGGTCGAGGTTCCGATCCTCGGCATCGCCGCGCGGGGGCCAGAGGACTGATGCAGCGACGGGCGATCCTGGGGTACGGCGCGGCTGGTGTCGGGGCGGTCGCCCTGATGCTCTTCGTCGGTTGGTGGCGGGTCGACGGACCCGGTGCACCCGCACCTGTCGGGCAGCGGCCTGTGACCCTTACCGAGATGGACTTCCGTCTGACGGATCATGAGGGCAACGCGGTCGGGCCGGAAACCCTGATCGGTCGCCCGACGATGGCGTTCTTCGGCTTCACCTACTGTCCCGATGTCTGCCCGACCACGCTTTCTGACATTTCGGGATGGCTCGACGATCTGGGAGACGAGGCCGACGAGATGAACGTGGTTTTCATCACGGTCGATCCCGAGCGCGACACTGTAGAAACGATGGCCGAATATGTCGGCTACTTCCATCCGGCGATCCGCGGCTGGACGGGACCGGAAGAGCAGATAGCGCGCGTCGCGGACGGCTTCCGCGCCACCTACGAGCGAGTACCGGCGGAGAGCGGCGATTACACGATGAACCACACCGCGAGCGTCTTCCTGTTCGCAGCCTCTGGGCGATTCGTCACCATGATCGACTATCACGAGCCCAAAGAATTCGCGGTGCCGAAGATCCGCCGCGCGCTGGAAGAAGAAATGGAGGGGGCGACATGAGGCTCAGAACTTTGGCGGCTTGTGTCGCAATTGCGGGGACGGTTTCGGGAGCGGCTATCGCCATCTCTGATTCCATGTCGAAAGAACCCGTGCCGCCGGAACTTGCCCAGGCAGGTAGCTGGATGCCCCAAGGTCCTGAAGCCCCCAGAACGTTGACATCCCCGTGACGCTGCCCGCGGCGGCATGGGCAGACGATGCACCCGACCTCAGCCCGCTGCCCCTTCTGCAGGCCGCGTTTGCCGACAGGCCGGTGCAAGCGATCGAGCCACCCCTGTCGACGTGGTCGCGCGACATTGCTCCGGGCGAAACGCTCGATTTCTTGCTGTCAGAGGCCGGTCTTGCGGCACCTGACAGAGCCGAAGTTGCCCTCGCGCTTGGCGCGGAATACGATCTGCGACGGCTGCGGCCGGGGCACTCGGTCACTGTTGCTTCGACCATGGACGGCAGCCCCCGCACCGTCTCAGTCGCCGTCGAGGACGGGGTTCGGATCGAGGTGGTTTTCGGCGAGCAGTTGTCCACACAGGTCGTGGCTCCGGATCCGGAGATCGTAACCCTTGCCGGCGAAGCCGTGATCGACAGCTCGATCTTCGCGGCACTCGACGAAGCCGGCATACCCGCCCGTTTTTCCGTGGACCTTGCGCAGATGCTGGGTGGGACCGTGGATTTCCGCCGCGAGATGGCCGGCGGCGAAACACTAAGGCTTCTCTGGCGTGAGGCGCGGGTCGGCGAGGACAGGATCGGACAGCCCGAACTCGCCTTCGCCGCACTGGACATCGGCGGTTCGCTCTACGAGATCGTATGGCCTGACGACGGCAGCGGTCAGGCGACGATCTACGTCGATGGCGAGGTGCTGCGCGTCTTCGCACAGCCGGTCGAGGGTGCGCGCCTCAGCTCGGTGTTCGGGCGCCGCACGCATCCGGTCTTTGGCAACGTCCGGATGCACACCGGCGTCGATTTTGCAGCGGCACGTGGGACACCGGTTCAATCGACGGCACCGGGGCGGGTTAGTTTCATTGGCTGGCGCGGTGGCTATGGCCGTGTGGTCGAAATCTCGCACGGCTCCGACACCATGACGCGCTACGCGCATCTGAGCGCCGTGCCGGAAGACCTGGCACAAGGCCAACGCGTTGCGGCGGGAGATGTGATCGGCCGCGTCGGCGCGACTGGCACGGCGACAGGTCCGAACCTGCACTACGAAGTCCTCGTGGATGGGCGCCCGACTGACCCCCTCACTGACGACCGGCTCGCCGAAGCAGCCGAGAGCGAAGCGGATGATACCGCCGCGCTCTCGCGTCTGGCCGAGGCGCGCGCGCTTCTGAATGAAAACCTCGGCAGCGAGATTGCCGAAACGACAACCGAAAGGCTCTGACCCATGAAACGCATGACCCAAGCTCTGGCAATCACCCTCGCCCTGTTACCAGCGGCCCAGGTTCTCGCAGAGGCAACGGCGATCGAGGTCCGCAAGACGAACGGTTGCGGCTGTTGCCTGTCTTGGATGAACCATCTCGAAGAGAACGGGTTTGTGCCGACCGGCCAGGACATGTTCGGCGGGCTTCTCGTGCGCTTCAAGCTAGACAACGGCGTGCCGCAGCGCATGGTCTCCTGCCACACCGCGCTCATTGACGGCTACGTGATCGAGGGCCATGTACCGGCCGCTGACATCCGCCGCCTTCTCGAGGAGCGCCCGGACGCCGTCGGCCTCGCTGTTCCGGGGATGCCCTATGGCTCGCCCGGCATGGGGCCAGAAGACGACCGCGAGGCCTATGATGTCTTCCTCATCCGCAAGGACGGGTCGACGGAAGTCTTTTCGAGCTACGCCGAAGGATAATCTGGCCCGCCCATGGAAAATCTGTCTCCGATAATGCTTGGCTTTCTCGGAAGTCTCGCCGCCGGTTCGCTCACGGCAGTCGGAGCAGTTCCCGTGCTGTTTGGGCGCATCCCGTCCCGGGCCACGCGCGATCTGTCGCTCGGCTTCGCCGCCGGTGTCATGCTGTCAGCCTCGTTCTTTTCGCTGATCATCCCGGCATTGAATGCGGCAGAGCCAATGTTCGAGAACGGCGCGATGCCTGCGGCCATCGTGTGCGTCTCGATCCTTCTGGGAATGGGGGCTGTCGCCCTGATGAACGAAAAGCTGCCGCACGAGCACTTCAAGACAGGACGCGAAGGGCCCGAAGCGGCGTCTTTGCGGCGGGTCTGGCTGTTCATCATCGCAATCACGATCCACAACTTCCCCGAAGGCCTTGCGGTTGGGGTCGGCTTCGGATCCGGAGGTATGGAGGGCGGTCTGCCTCTTGCTGTCGGAATCGGGCTTCAGAATGCGCCCGAAGGATTGGCCGTCGCTGTATCTCTGCTGGGCGAGGGATATCCGAAGCTGCGCGCCTGGGGCATCGCGGCGCTGACGGGCATGGTCGAGCCGATTGGCGGCCTGCTCGGGGCCGGGATCATCACACTGTCGGAACCGCTGCTTCCATGGGGTCTGGCCTTTGCCGCGGGCGCAATGCTCTACGTTATCAGCCACGAAATCATCCCCGAAACCCATCGCAGCGGCCATCAGAACAGGGCGACGCTCGGTCTCGCAGTCGGGCTCGTTCTAATGCTGTTCCTTGATGTCTGGTTGGGATGAGGCAATGTCACTAAACAAGGTATCTCCGATGATCGGCGTCTTCGCAGCACTTGCTGCGTTCGCGATCGATCAGATCACCAAAGCCATTGTCGTTGCGAATGCCGTCACTTTAAGCGCCGGGATTCCTGTGTTTCCGGGATTCAACCTCGTCTTTTATCGTAATGACGGCGTGACTTTCGGGATGTTGGGCGGCGCGCCGTGGTGGAGCCTCATCGCTCTCGCTCTTGCCATCTGTGTTTGGCTAGGGGTTATGCTGTTTCGCGCCGAAAATGCGGTCGAAACACTTGCCTATGGCGCGATCATTGGCGGAGCCCTGGGCAATGTCATCGATCGTGTGCGGTATCGGGCTGTAACAGACTTTCTCGATTTCTACATTGGCACAACACATTGGCCTGCCTTCAACTTGGCCGATGTATTTGTCGTCAGTGGCGTGGGGCTCTTGCTCGCCGCGCCATGGATCAGCGCGCGGCGTTCGATCAAGTCGTGAAGCCGGAAATTCTGAACCGCATCGCTCTGCGCCACCGTTTTCTTTCGCGGGTGACGCTTGGTTTCGTCGCCGGGGCGCTGACCGTTCTGACTTTCCCGCCTTTCTCGATTCTCCTACTCGTTCCCGTTGCCTATTCCGCGTTGTTTGTCGGTCTTCGCGGTCTCTCCTTCGGGCGTGCTTTTCTCGTCGGCTGGGCGTTCGGACTCGGCCAGTTCGGTTTCGGGATTTCATGGATCGCGGAGAGTTTCTACGTCGAGGCCGAGCGGTTTGGGGCGATGGCGATCCCGGCCGTCGCGGGATTGTCCGCAGGTCTCGCGATTTTCCCAGCCATTGCCGCTGTGCTCTTCGCCGAAATCGCGCGGCGCGGAGCCCTGGGCAATCTCCTGGCCTGCCTCCTGTTCGCGACCTTCTGGACCGTGGCCGAGTGGTTGCGAGGTCACGTTCTGACAGGTTTTCCGTGGATCCTCGCCAGCTACGCTCTGGTCGATTACGCCGCGTTGCGCCAGCCCGCCGCCTGGGTCGGAAGCTATGGACTAAGCTTTCTCACCGTGTTCGTCGCGGCACTTCCCGTCGCGGCTGTCATGGCGTCCGGGCGGCAACGACTGACCATCTCGCTCATGGCGCTGGCCGGCATCGCGACGATGTGGGCCGTCGGCACACTTCGCCTCCAGTCGGATACAGAACAGCCACCCGGTGTGGAGCTGCGCATCGTCCAGGGCAACGTTCCCCAAGAGGAGAAATGGGCGCCCGAGAACCGCGAGGCAACCTTCGCGCGTTATCTTGAGCTTTCAACCCGGCGCGGCGATTTCGACGTTCTTCTCTGGCCGGAAACCGCCTTTCCGGGTTTCCTCGATGAGGATACGGAGGCACGGGCCCGCATTGCCGCAGCGCTACCAGACGGCAGAGTGCTGCTTACCGGTGTGCCGGACCGTGTACCGAGCGAGGATGGCACCCGATATTTCAACACGGTCCAGGCATTTGACGAGACCGGCGAGATCCTGACCGGATACGCGAAACACCATCTCGTGCCCTTCGGCGAATATGTGCCATTCCGCGGCTGGTTGCCCATCGAGCGGCTCACGGCGGGTCTGGGCGATTTTACGCCCGGACCGGGCCCGAGAACGCTTGCGCTTCCGGGTGTGCCGCTGGTCGCCGTGGCGATCTGCTATGAGATCATCTTCCCAGGGCATGTGGTCGACGACCTGTTCCGGCCGGACTGGATTTTCAACGCGACAAACGATGCCTGGTTTGGCACCAGCATCGGACCCGAGCAGCATCTGGCTTCCGCACGTATGCGCGCCGTAGAGGAAGGCCTTCCAGTCATCCGAGCCGCGAATACGGGCATCTCTGCGGTCATCGACGCGAGCGGAGAGATCGTTGCGCGGCTCGATACCGGCGAAACGGGCATCATCGACGCTAGCCTGCCCTCCGCGCGACCGCCGACACTCTACGCGAGCTTCGGGGACTGGATGCTGTTGGCGCTCATCTTGGCTTCGTGGAGCTGGGCAATGGCGCCAATGCGACGGCTCACTACCGCCGCATGAGAAAGACCGTCATGCAAAGATGTGGATAGGTGTCCCGTCCTTCACCATTGCATAGATGTCCTCGATCTCCCGATCCGTGACCGCGATGCAGCCAGCTGTCCAGTCGCGGACATTTGTCGGGTCGATGCCGGGGCGTGGGCCACCATGGATGAAGATGTCGCCGCCGGGGGAAAGGCCCTGCGCTTCGGCAAAGGCGATGTCGGCCTCGTTCGGATAAGAGATGCCAATCGAAAGATGGTAGGTGCTGTTGGGGTTTCGCCTGTCGATTGTGTAAACTCCTTCCGGAGTCCGGCCATCCCCTTCGAATTGTTTGTGACCCTCAGGAGCGAAACCCAGCCCGACCGGATAGGTTTGCAAGACGCGATCGGCTCCGTCGAGAACAAGCAAGCGCTGTCCCTTTTAAAGCCGAACACGGGTGACTTCGGGTCCGTCATAGCTGCGGAACTTGCTGGCACACCCGGACAGAAACGCTACCAACCCGCCCAACAGGACGGCGCGGCGGGGAAATCGGATGGTCTTCACTGCTCGATGCCTCTTTGGTGAGGTCTGATATGGACATCACGTTACCTTGCAAATGCTGCGTGATCAATGTCCGTGGGCAAGCGCGGCCTTTGCCATCTGTGGGCCAACCTGCTCACCGCCGGACGGCGGCGCCTTGGCCTCTTGGCTGTTCAGCAGGCGCAGGGCATTGGCCACCACCAGCAATGACACTCCTACGTCGGCTGCAATCGCGCCCCACATCGATGCCAGTCCGAACGCGGTAGCGACAACGAAAACGCCCTTGGTCGCCAAGGAAATACCGATGTTCTGATGAATGATCGACATTGTCCGGCGCGAATGACCGATCAGCCAAGGCACCTTGCCGAGATCGTCGGTCATCAGGGCTATATCCGCCGTCTCGATTGCCGCGTCCGAACCAACGGCACCCATTGCGATGGCGTAATGCGCGCGCGCCATGGCCGGGGCGTCGTTGACCCCGTCGCCGATCATGGCCACCATGTCATGCGTTTCGACCAGTTCTTCGATGGCAGTCACCTTGTCTTCGGGCAGAAGCTCGGCACGGACCTCGTCGATGCCGACCTCGGCTGCAACAGCGTGCGCTGTCCGCTCGTTATCACCGGTCAGCATGACGATGGTCTTCACACCCTGCGCGTGGAGCTGCGCCACGATGCCTTTGGCATCCGGGCGGATACGGTCGCGCAATTCCAAGATGCCGGTGACACCGGTGTCGTCGCCCACGGCAACAAGGGTGCTGCCAGCCCCTTCGATGCGGTCGCGCAAATCCTTCGGAATGGCGTCGCCGAAACCCTTCTCCGCGGCAAACCGGTCCGACCCCAGCCAGATCGACCGGCCGTCTGTGCGTCCTTCAAGTCCCCTGCCCGGAACGGTTCGGGTATCTTCCGCGGCGGATACCTTGATGCCGTCGGCTTCTGCCCGCGCAAGAATGGCGCGCGCCAAGGGATGCGAGGAACGTGCCTCCAGCCCAGCGGCGAGGGTCATCAGATCTTGCGCCGAAGCCCCGCCCAGCGGATGCACCGCCGCCACTTCGGGCTCGCCCATTGTGATTGTGCCGGTCTTGTCCATGGCCAGCGCGGTGGTCCGACCCGGTGCCTCGACATAGGCACCACCCTTGATGAGTACGCCCGCCCGCGCCGAAGCGGTGAGCGCCGCGACGATGGAGACAGGAGTCGAGATGACCAGAGCGCATGGGCAGGCGATCACCAGCAGCACGAGTGCATTGTAGAACCAATAATCCCAGGCTCCACCGAAAATGAGCGGCGGCAGCAGGGCAATTGCGATGGCGAGCGCCATGACGATAGGCGTGTAGATGCAGGCGAACTTCGCCACCCACTGCTCCACCGGCGCGCGGCGGGCATGGGCGTCACCGACCATGCGGATGATCTTGGCCAACACGGTATCCGAGGCGGCCTTCGTGGCGCGCACCGTCAGTGTGCCTTCGCCGTTGATCGTACCGGCATAGACTTCGTCGCCCCGTTCCTTTGGGACCAGCGCACTCTCTCCGGTGATTGGCGCCTGATCGACGGCCCCTGCCCCATCGACAACCTCACCATCCAATGGGATGCGGTCTCCGCCGCGCACGACGAAACGTGCGTTGATAGCAACCGCAGAAGCCGGAACGTCCGCTTCTGAGCCGTCATCATTAAGAACTCTTGCCGTCGGCGGCGCCAGGTCGAGCAGAGCTGAAACCGCATTCCTCGCACGCCCGACGCTCCAGCTTTCGAGGTAGAGCGAGAGCGAGAAGAAGAACGCGACTGTCGCCGCCTCGAAAAATTCGCCAAGCCCGATGGCACCGGCCACGGCGACCACCATGAGCAGGTTCATGTCGGGCGACAGCCGCTGAGCGGACGACCATGCCTTGGGTGCCACGAGCCAGACACCGAACAGGATCGCAACCGCGAACAGCCCTGCCTCGACCAGTGGCATCGGCGCTTCGCCGTGACCCGCGAAGAGGCCGAGCGCCCCGCCCATGCCGGTCTCGATGATGTGCCACAGAAATCCCGCGGCCCAGAAGCCTCCACTGAGCGCCGTAAACAGCCGCTGTCTTGCAAGATGGGCCGCCTGGTCGACCGACGCGTTCTCGGCATCCCAGGGCTTGGCGGTCATGCCGGTGCTTGCCACCAGTTCTGCAATTTCGCCGTCCGATACACTGCTGGCGCTGTCGAGAATAGTCATCCGTCCATTGATCACGTCGAACGCGAGATGCTCGGCTCCACCGATCTTCGGACCGACCACCTTGTTCAGGATTGCTACCTCCTCGGCACAATCGAGGCCGGATACCTGAAAACTGCGCCCGCCCGATGGCGCGGGCGTCGTCGGAACGATGTCGCCGCACGTTCCGGCGCCCCCGCAGCAGCTGCCGCCGCTTGTCTGGGCATCTTCGGCGTGATCGTGGTCGTGACGATGGGTGTCGGACGGCATGAATGGACCTCTGGATTCGGGTGCTTTACCATGACATAACCCCTACAGTAGCTAGAGCTTCAAGAGCAAAATACGGTGGTATTTCAGTTTGCTTTATTGCTAGAGGATGCAGTGACCGGCTCTATCACGCCTTTAAGCATGAACAGCCGCTGCAAAGAAAAACAGTCACGAAAGGAAGCTTGATGCGGGTTATGATGCTGAAGCAAAAAATTATGGTCGCAGTGGCGTTGTCGCTTACGGCCGGGTGCGCAGTCCAGCCGACTGGGCCGGGCGACGCGGCAGACCAGCGGGGCAACGTTCCCGAAGCTGTGATTGCATTGGCTGCCCCGGATCAGGATGTTGCAACCGCGCGCTTGGTACCGGAAGACGGGTGCTACTGGTACGAACACAGCGGCCCCGTTGAAACGACCCTGCTGCCGCTGCGAACGGCGAACGGCAATCGTATCTGCACCCCTCGCGAAACTTAACTACGTTTGCCGACCGCTGCT
Organism: Celeribacter baekdonensis; assembly: GCF_003047105.1. Classification (NCBI taxonomy): domain Bacteria; kingdom Pseudomonadati; phylum Pseudomonadota; class Alphaproteobacteria; order Rhodobacterales; family Roseobacteraceae; genus Celeribacter; species Celeribacter baekdonensis. The sequence continues at coordinate 45,186 of NZ_CP028474.1, read as the reverse complement.
TGGCTTAGCTGCGGGCAGTGACGCTGTCCTCTGCCGAGTAAAGATAGGCCGTAGAGCCGGTCTCGACGTTCGGGTAAAGGTCATTGATATGGGCCATGACCATCCGTACGCAGCCCGAACTTGCGCGGCCACCGATACTCCGTGGGCTCGGAGTGCCATGGATGCGCAGAAGGGTATCGCGATCCCCGACGTAGAGATACAGCGCCCTTGATCCAAGCGCGTTTTCCGGTCCGGGTTCCATGCCATCGGCAATATCAGCATAAAGTTCGGGGTCGCGATTGATCATGCTCTGTGTCGGTTGCCAGTGCGGCCACCTGACCTTGCGCTTGATGGTATAGACACCCGGCTCGTAGAGGTTCCCCCGCGCGATCGCCACGCCGTAGCGCATCGCGGTCCCACCCTCTTCAATGTGGTAGAGATATCGCGCGACCGCATCGACATGGATATCTCCCGGCACGAGACCGTCGTTCGCGACTACACGTTGCGGTAGGAACCGCGGGTGCAATCCCCATGGGTTGGAAGTCTCGGCAACATAATCCTGAGGCGTCACCTGTGCGTCCCACGCAGCCTTCTGCGCCTCGGTTGGCCAACTGTCGGCAAAAGCCACGCCGGGAACGGTCACCGAAAATAGCGCCGTTGTTGTCTGGATGAAGTGTCGTCTTGTCAGCATTTCGTACCCTTTCGGTTCCCGCCGGCGATTGATGGCAAGAACGGCATGTGTTCACTTTCAGTAGATAAGACTTCTAGTAGCTAGAGGTTCAAGGGAATATTTATGTGAACAAGTCGGCGGTCCTTTCAGGCTTAGAGCGCCTGCTACGGTTGCACTTTGTATCAACTGACAAGCTACTCTCGTTGGGCCAGATCTGGTCTGCGCAACAACGCGCTTCTGTTTCGAGAACTCAAAACCTTCATCGCTGTGATTTGCGCAGAACTGGCCGCCCGCCTAAATGAGTAGGGGCCACCAACTCCACACGATTCGGCAGTGGTAGCCCCTGAGTTCAACTGGCGTCTTTGAATTCGGCATATTCACCGCGAACCTGAACGGTCACGGTGGCGGGCTCGCTGTCGCGGTTGCGCCAGAACCAGCCGTGTTCGCCGTCGAACGCGGCGACGATCTCGCCTGCGTCGCCAGTGGAGCCGCGGCTCTTATCATAGGTCACCGACTGACCGCCGCCATGGCCATGCATATCGAAGTTCACGCGACCGCCTTCGACAAAAATCCGGTATTCGACCGTCTGGCCTTCTTCCATCACCAGCTTCCATTCGGCACTGTCACCAGGTGCTAGAGTAAAGGTTATCTCATCGCGCCAGACTTCGACTTCTTGCGCGTGTGCCGCGCCGACGAAGAGCCCGAAAATATCGTTCATCAGGCTCGACTGTTCCTCTGCCTCAAGCTCCATCAGCCTGTCGGCCTCGGCCTCTTCCGCGAGCTGGGTCTTGATCTCGCCCATTTCCGCCAGTCCAAGGACTCCACCGATCCCGGTCGGGTCGATGTTGTATTCAGCGGGCAACACGACGGTCACGAGGATCGCGACGGCGCTGGCGGCCGCGATGGCGGTGGAACGGATCAGCTGCGCGGAGCTTCGCAGTTCTTCGAGGCTCGGTTTTTCTGCGTTGAACATTTTGGTCTCCAATTTCTCAGGTGGCTACGAAATAGCCGGTGATTTGCAAGCCCATCAGGATGAAGCCCATGGACATCATGACGACGTTGGCGGTGTAGGCTTGGCGGAAGAAGTTCGGGGACTTCCGCCAGTAGCCCGTGACGATGAGGATCATGGCGAGCGCCAGAAGCTGACCGATCTCGACGCCCACGTTGAACGCCAGCAGGTTGGCCAGAAGTCCGTCCGAGGCGATCTCGTAGTCGAGGATCTTGGTGGCCAGGCCAGTGCCGTGGAAGAAGCCGAAGATCAGCGTCGCGGCCTTGGTGTTGGGTTGGAACCCGAACCAGCGCTGGTAGGCGTCGAGATTGCCGAGCGCCTTGTAGACGACCGACAGGCCGATTATGGCGTCGATGATTTAGGCATTTATGCCCCATCCGAACCAGACGCCCGCCAGCATCGTGGTCGAATGCCCGAGGGCGAAGAGGCTCACATAGATGCCCACGTCCTTCATCCTGTAGAGGAAGAAGACGACGCCAAGCAGGAACAGGATGTGGTCGTAACCCGTCACCATGTGTTTGGCACCGAGATACATGAAGGGAATGATGTTTACCCCCAGATTTCCTGGATGTAGCCCGCGTCACCTTCGGTGACGTTATGGGCAAGCGCGTGGCCCGCACTGAGATAAGCGCTGACAGCGTAATGAAGGACAGGATCACGATCCGGCGTATGCCGGGATCGGTCCAGCCCGATGGACTGTAGTCATGGATTGAACTCCGCATATGTGTTGATGATCGAATGAAACGCGCCGATAGCGCGCGGTCGATCAGACGCGCGGAGGTCGTTCGATCTGGTCGATCCGTAGCGTATTCGCTGTGGCTGAACTCAGCCACCATGCCGTCCTGTAGATATCGAGCGGCTGCGGCGACAGATCGGGGCGAGGCACAACCGCCTGGCTGTGGTCGTGATCGATACTGTCGTGGCTGTGCCCGTGCATGGCCCAAGCCAGGTCTTCTTCCAAACCGTGCGAATGCCCGTGCTCGGCGATCATCTCCGCGTGCTCCTGAAGCACATCGATGATCGCGGGAGCGTGCGAGGTTGTAGGCATCACCGACCAGACAAGAATGGCCGCGCAGAGAAGGGTCGCGAAAGCCGCCTTTCCGATTGTCCGTAAACTTGTCATCAACTCTGCCTGCCCGCTCGTCGCTCGCGTGCTGCGTCGCGGCACCATCTTGTTCTATACGCCAGGGGAAGATAAGCCTTTCATATGACAGATTCCCCGGTTCATGCAAGTCATCCCGCCCTCGTCGCCCGGCTGAAACGTGCTGACGGCCACCTGCGCGCCGTGATCGAGATGATCGAGGCAGGCAAGCCCTGCCTCGAAATCGCCCAACAGATGCAGGCGGTCGAAAAGGCTATCACGAACGCCAAGCGGGCGCTGATCCATGACCATATGGATCATTGCCTGGACGTCGAGGGGTCCGAAACGGATCGTGCCGAACTGCGGACGATTGCCCGCTATCTCTGAGGCTCGCCATGCTCGATATCCTTTCCGACCGCACCTACCGTCATCTGTTTCTGGCGCAGATCGTGGCGCTTCTGGGAACCGGACTCGCAACGGTCGCGCTCGGTCTGCTGGCCTTCGATCTTGCAGGCGACGGGGCCGCGCTGGTGCTGGGCACGGTCTTCACCATCAAGATGGTGGCCTATGTGGGCATCGCCCCCATCGCCGGGGCCTTCGCGGACCGGGTGCCGCGCCGCGCGCTGCTGGTGACGCTTGATCTGGTGCGGGCGGGTGTCGCGCTGGCATTGCCCTTCGTGACCGAGGTCTGGCAGGTCTATGTGCTGATCTTCCTGCTGCAATCGGCCTCCGCCGCCTTCACGCCGACCTTTCAGGCGACGATCCCGGACGTTCTGCCCGAAGAGGCGCGCTATACCCGCGCGTTGTCGCTGTCACGGCTGGCCTACGATCTGGAGAACATCGTCAGTCCGACCTTGGCCGCACTTCTGCTCGCGGTGATGTCCTACAGTTCGCTTTTCCTCGGAACGGTCGCAGGTTTTACCGCCTCGGCCCTCCTGGTCGTCTCGGTGCTGCTGCCGAGCCCCCGTCCATCCGAGCCCCGCGGCGTCTATCACCGCACCACGCGCGGCATCCGCATCTATCTTGCCACGCCCCGCCTTCGCGGGCTCCTGGCGCTGAATCTTGCGGCAGCAGCGGCGGGGGCGATGGTGCTGGTCAATACCGTCGTTCTGGTGCGCGGAGAGCTCGGCCTGTCCGAGAGTGCACTGGCCTGGACGATGTTCGCCTTCGGTGCGGGCTCCATGACGGCCGCTCTGGCTTTGCCGCGTGTTCTGGATGCACTGCCGGACCGGCCTGTGATGTTCGGTGGCGCGCTGCTGATGGTGGCGACACTTCTGGGGCTGGGAATGACGGTCCTCGTAGCCGGGCTCGGCTGGTCGATCCTTCTGGCAGCCTGGTTGCTGGTGGGACTTGGGTATTCCGCCGTCCTCACCCCTTCGGGCCGCTTGCTGCGCCGTTCCGCCCATGCCGGAGACCGCCCGGCACTCTTCGCAGCGCAATTCGCGCTGTCGCACGCCTGCTGGCTGGTGACCTATCCATTGTCGGGTTGGATGCTGACGGTCTATGGCGTCATTCCCGCGCTGGCCGGACTGGCCCTCCTCGCTGGCATTGGAATGCTTGTTGCATTGAAGCTCTGGCCCGCAAACGATCCTGTCGAGGTAGAGCATACCCACGACAATCTGCCGCTTGATCACCCCCATCTGCAAGGGCATCGCAGGCACAGCCACGCCTTGATCATCGACGAGAGCCATCCCAGCTGGGCCACGCATTTCTAAGTTGTGGATCAAGGCCAAGACAGGACGCAGGCAAGTTTACTTTCTCCCTTATGGACAGCCATCAACCACGTAAGATTGGTCTTCATGGGCTCGATGCGTGAATCTCTACAAGCGTAGCGTACGGCTGTTTTGACCTAAACGTAAATTTTTGTCCTCCGGACGACGAGCTAAACCTAAGTTGCAAGCCGCCACATCCGGAATCGCCCTTGCCCTGTCACCTCGCATATCAGGCCTCGCATTTCCATCCAGGCAAGGTTGCGCTGGACGGCGGCACGGCTGGCGCCTGTCAGGGCCTCGGCCATCGGGGCCGAAACGAGCGGCCATTCGGTCAGCACAGCGCGCAAGGAAGGGGGTGTCTTGCCTGAAAGCGGCGTCATCTCGGCCTCCGCCCGCGCAGCCCAAGCTTCGATATCGTCAAGGTGCCGCATCGCTGTCAGGCATGCCGTCTCGATGCCGTCGAGCCAACGCGCGAGACGGTCGACCGGTAGACCACCGGCTCGTAGCCCCCCTGCCCCGCCCATTGCCAGAGGCGCAAAGACTGCTCCCTTGCCCTCGCTGGCCGCGATCCGCGCAGCTGTGACTGCCGCCTCCATTCGATCGCCTTGCTGCCCGAGTCCCGCGAGGCTCCAGAGGTGAAAGCCCAAGCAAGCACGGGTGATCGGGTGCAACTCGGAGGCTTGCGCCGTCAGATCCAGCCAACCGCCTGCGCGATCCGCAAACGGTTCGGCCGCATCGGCGAGGTTCTCGGGGTCGCGGCGGTCAAGGAAGGCGGAAAGGTCTACCTCCGGTCCCGGCCCACCGGTTAGCCGCCGCACCGCCCAACCGACACGCGCGAGCGCGGCGGTGTCGTCCTGTACCCCTAACAGGCGCATGGAGATCCAGAGCGCCAGCCTATCCGGTCCAATGCGGTCGCCCGCGAACCAACTCAGATCGGCAGCCTCGATCAGGGCCAGCCTGTGGCGCCAACCCTCTGGCCCGCGCCGCAGCCTATCATCAAGCGCGCCGAGCCGACCTGCGGCGCGGGCGAGACGCGCGGCTTGGCCCGCCTCTGCTTTCCGCCAATCGTCGAGGACTTCGGTTTCACACGGTTCGGCCCGTGGTCCGGGCGGCAAATAATCCGGTTCCTCTTCCATCGGACCGGGCAGAAACCACAGATCGTCCTCAGACGCCTCTTCCACCTCCTCACCGTCGAGGATGAGAGCATCATATTCATCATGTAAGACAGGCGCTTGAGGCTTCATATATGCAAAATATCTAAGTTTTGCATCTTACCCAAGGGTTTTGTCAGAGTGCACTCACGCACCTTATATAGCACGCGCAGGCGATGGTCGGCGAGGGCTCTGTGATCGCGCTCAGTGTATGGAAACCAACGGCTTTTCGTTGAGCAGGGTCACAGAGAGCGCCATTGCATTCGTTTACAAACGGTCGTTTATTGGTGGTACATAAAATTGCAAACGGCCCAGTTTCATGCCGCTGATTGGCTATGCGCGCGTCTCCACCGAGGATCAGACCCCCCTGCCCCAGTCTGAGGCACTGCAGTCTGCGGGATGCGCCGAGATTTTTGAAGAGCACGCCTCGGGCGGCAACCGCGCGCGGCCCGTGCTTGCACGTGTGCTGGAGCGGATTGGCAAGGGCGACACGCTGGTCGTCGTGCGGATCGACCGGCTTGCGCGGTCTTTGTCGCACCTACTTGAAGTGATCGAAAGACTGGAAGGCAAGGGGGCGTTCTTCCGCTCGCTCCAGGACCCGATCGACACTGCGTCGCCCCAGGGCAAGTTCACGTTGCAGGTTCTGGGCGCTGCGGCTGAGTTCGAACGCGCTCTGATCCGCGAGCGTACCAAAGCCGGACTTGCCTCGGCACGCTCAAAGGGCCGCGTAGGCGGCAACCCAGGTCTTCGCGCCAAGGACCCTGAAGCGCTGCGCAAGGTGCGGCTGGCGCGACAGGACGGCTACATGGAGCGCTTGAACGAAACTGCGCAGGATTGGGTGCCCCATGTGCGCCGTTTGCGCCCCGATATGGCTTGGGAAGACGTCCTGCGGATCATCAATGGCCCCCTGCCCCATGATCGGCGCTGGACGCAAAGCCGCCTGCTCCGCGCCGTGAAGGCATACGTGGTGGACGGATTCCTGCCTGCTGAAGTGCTTGGACGCGCTGGACGTCGCGAAACCGACGATCGCCTGCCTGCGATTGTCGCCGCAATCAAAGGTGCTGACCCGGAGATCACCTTGCAGGCAATCTGCGACCGACTGGAATCCATGCGTGAGCGCACCCCTCGCGGTCGCACCAGCTGGCAGCCTTCCTCAGTCAGAATGCTGCTGGAGCGTGCTGAAAAGCTGGGGCTCCTCTGAGGATCACACTTGTGTTGGCCTAACCGATTGCCACTAAATCTAGAAAGTGCTTGCACGAATCTGGTTGGTCGGGCAATAGTCTCGAAAAATAACGCGCGGTCACATAAAAAACGCGCCCACGGATCGGGGCAGACATGAGCGAAGTAGAGCAGGATCTAGACATCGCCATCGGGCACTACGCGGAACTTCTCGCGTCGAACCTGCATGCTCAGCGCGCCGCACACTTCCCTCCGGATGCAAAGAAGGTGATGCGCACTTTGACCAGCGGTGAAGCTGCTGAGCTCCTTGGCGTCGACCATACCTATCTTCGGAAGCTTCATCGAGAAGGAAAGATCGTTGACGTTGAGACGACGGCTGGAAGTCATCGTCGCTATACGCTCGACGATATCTGGGAAATCCGGCAGACGCTTGAAGGAAACGCAAAAAAGTCTGGAACTTACGTGCCTGGGCGTCGCGACGGTGACGACCTTCAAGTTATTTCAGTGGTGAACTTCAAGGGCGGGTCCGGCAAAACGACGACGTCTGCTCACCTCGCTCAGCGCTTGGCGCTCAAGGGGTACAGGGTTCTTGCGATCGATCTCGACCCCCAAGCATCTCTTTCGGCTCTTCACGGAATCCAGCCAGAACTCGACCTTATGGAGGGCGGAACCCTCTATGATGCCGTTCGCTATGACGATCCGGTTCCGATCGCCGAAGTGATCCGCAAGACCTACATCCGCGGCCTTGATCTTATCCCGGGCAACCTTGAACTCATGGAGTTCGAGCACGAGACGCCTGCTGCTATCCAGCGAGGCGGAGCGAAAGCGTTCTTCGCGAGAGTTCATGACGCACTCGATAGTGTTGAAGCGAACTACGACGTTGTTGTGATCGACTGCCCGCCGCAGCTTGGTTTCTTGACGATGTCAGCACTTTCCGCGTCCTCGGGTGTTCTCGTGACGGTTCACCCGCAGATGCTTGACCTCATGTCGATGTCCCAATTCCTGCGAATGACTGCGGATCTCCTGGGAGTGATCAGGGATGCAGGCGCAAATCTGCGCTTCGATTGGCTGCGCTTTTTGCCAACGCGATACAAAGTCGGCGACGCGCCACAAACCGAAGTCATCGCTTTCATTCGCGGGCTGTTTGGGAGGTCCGTCCTGACCAATCACATGGTTGAATCGACCGCAATTTCTGATGCCGGCTTGACCAAGCAAACGCTCTATGAAGCTGACAAGAAGGACTTCACGCGTCAGACGTTTGATCGTGCGATCGAATCCATGAACGCAGTCAACGATGAGATCGCTGAAATCATCCAGAACACATGGGGGCGGAATGGCAAGAAAGCCTAAACTCGGCCTGCCGCTGCAGACCCTTCGCAACGCTCCTGACGCTCTTGAAGGGCGCCGACTGCGTGGCGGTGTATTTGAGATCGATCCGGCGCAGATTGTTACCGAAGGACGATTGGATGACAGGCTTCAGATTGAAGTTGAGGGCCTGAAGAACTCTATCTCCAAGAACGGTCAGCGTGTGCCTGTATTGGTCCGCCCACTTGAAGGCGATCGCTACAACCTGATCTATGGCCGCAGGCGCCTAGAAGCATGTCGCGAACTCGGTATCAAAGTTCGAGCCATCGTCACTGAAGTTGAGGGTGATCAAGCGCTTCGAGATCAGCTTCTCGAGAACCAAGAGCGTCGTGATCTGAGCTTTATTGAACGTGCGCTTGTGGCGACGGCGCTTCTGGACGGTGACCATTTGGAAGGGGCTGAGCGCACCAATCGAGGTGTCGCCGAAGTCCTTAACCTCCACGAAGCTGGGGTTTCACAGCTCTTGAGTGTCGTTCGGACGGTCGGCGAGGAACTCATCCAGGCAATTGGTGCGGCTCCCGGGATTGGTCGCCCGAGATGGGAAGAGCTCAAAAAGGCTTTGGGTGCCTACGACGGTGATCGAGACCAACTGCAAGCCGTAGCTCATGCAGCCAAGTCCGAAAGTTCCGGCTCGGTCGATGAGGTTTCTGAGCGCGCGTTTCTCGCAGTTCTGGCAGCTGCGAAGAGCCCAGAGAAGAAAGCAAACCCGTCTGGAAAGGGCGTGCCTACTGTGGCGATCCCCGGTGTCGGAGCTGCGACGGTCAAGACCGGCCGCCAAGGCAAGCAGCTTAAACTCGATCTGACTACGGATGAACCTGATTTTATCAGCTGGTTGGAGGGTAATGCCCCAAAGCTGATTACCGAGCTTCATGAGCGCTGGAAGCGTTCAGGAGACTGAGGAAGAGCAACCAACAAGAAGGAGGCACGATACAGGCAAAAAGAAAAAGGCCCCGAGAAGCTAGCTTCACGAGACCTTTGTAAGGTTTCGCACCGGGACCAGCCCGCTACAAAATCTCAGTTTTCGCACTTCTGAATGTAGCGTTCTGGCCCCTACCCCGCAAGCGCAAAGCGATTCGCGGGCCGTAGAAATTTTGCCTTCGTGAACGTTTTCATGGAGTACACACCGATTTCGCCGTTTATGCGGCCGATCTCGCACGCCCATCTGCGCGTGATCGAGCGACCCGATGCATCTGTTCCGGGCAGACCCGTCAACAAGTGGGAACTCCTGCGCGAGCTCTCCAAGGCGCAAGCGGCCTTTGGCGTGTCAGAACGTGATTTGACTGTTTTGCAGGGGCTCCTCAGCTTCTTTCCAGACGATGCACTTGGCGGGAACGCCGAGATGGTAGTCTTCCCCTCGAACAAGGCGATCTGTGAGCGCCTGAATGGTATGCCCTGCTCCACTATGCGTCGTCACCTCGCGCGTCTTGTCGAGGCTGGTTTGCTCCAGCGGCGTGATAGCCCCAATGGAAAGCGCTACGTCCGCAAGCACGGCGAAGAGCGCGTCGCCTTTGGCTTCGATCTTTCCCCGCTCTACTGCCAGTCCGAGGAGATAGCACGGGCCGCAGAGGCCGTACGTGAGGCTGAGGAGCGCGTCAGGCGTCTGAGAGAGGTTGTAAGCCTCATGCGGCGTGATCTCGCGGCCCTCGCAGAGTTCGGAGACGAGATGCAGCCAGGCCTAGGCATCTGGGACCAGCTTCGTGACAAAGCTATCCTCACAGCGCGCGCGCTTCGCCGCAAGCTTTCAATTGAGGACCTCGCGGCCTATCGAGCAGATCTTGAAGCTCTCCTCGATCAGGCACGCAACATCATTGATGGCTCTGAAACAGAAGAAATGAACACCAATGATGCTCGATCTGAGCGTCACCATCATAATTCAAATAAAGAATCTATAGATCTTGAACCTGCTTTAGAAAAAAGCGGGGCGGCGGCCGACGTGCCAGATGTGGACAGGAATGAGCCCGTGGCTGACGTCGATGAACAGGACACAAGACACTTGCCAAAGATCCCGCTGCACCTGGTGATCGCGGCATGTCCCTCGCTCAAGACCTTCTACCAAGGCGAAATCCGGCATTGGCACCAGCTTTTCGATGCGGCATGCCATGTGCGACCAGCCATGGGGATCAGTGCATCTGCATGGGAAGAAGCGCAGCGGTTCATGGGTCCGGAGCAAGCGTCGATCGTCGTTTCTGCCATGCTGGAACGCTTTGAGGACATCAGATCGCCTGGTGGATACTTGCGAGCTCTGACTGCCAAAGCTGTGGCCGGTGAGTTTTCCTGTGGGCCGATGGTCATGGCATTGATTGGGCGACGATCTGCAGCTTAACAGCTGTTAAGGTTGAGAGACTGCGTACTGTTCCGCCACCTCGGGATTGACGACTTAACAGCTGTTAAGGTCCGGTCTCGGGAGCGCCAGAACAGGAGAGGGAAAGGTTTGTTGGTTTGAGGGGTGACGGGAAGTGAGATCGGAAGAGTGGCTTCCGGCGCCCGTCGTGGAGAAGATTTGATGGCGAAATCTGCCCAGAAAGTCACCCTGTCCCCGTCCCGGGACATTCCCTTCGACAAGCTCGTGCTGAGCCAGTCCAACGTCCGGCGCATCAAGGCTGGCATCTCGGTCGAGGAACTGGCCGAAGACATCGCCCGCCGCGGGTTGCTGCAGAGCCTGAGCGTTCGGCCCGTTCTGGCGGATGATGGGTCCGAGACCGGTAAGTTCGAAATTCCCGCGGGCGGTCGCCGCTTTCAGGCCCTGTCTCTCCTCGTAAAGCAGAAACGCTTGGCCAAGACGACGCCCATTCCCTGCATTGTTCGGGATGCCAATTCCACCATCCTCGCCGAAGACGACTCGCTCGCTGAGAACATGCAGCGCGCTGCCTTGCATCCGCTCGATCAGTTCCGCGCCTTCGTGGCGCTTCGGGAGAAGGGTCAGGGCGATGAAGAGATCGCGGCCGCTTTCTTCGTCACGCCGCAGGTGGTCAAACAGCGCCTGAAACTCGCCGCCGTGGCCCCTGCCCTGCTTGAGCTTTATGCCGAGGATGAAATGACGCTGGAGCAGTTGATGGCCTTCACGGTCAATCCGGATCACGAGCGTCAGATTCAGGTCTGGGAGGCGATCAAGTCGTCCTGGAACAAGGAGCCCTATCAGATCCGGCGCATACTGACGGAAACCTCGGTGCGGGCCTCCGATCGTCGTGCCGTCTTTGTCGGCGTCGATGCCTATGAGGCTGCTGGCGGCACCATGTTGCATGACCTCTTCCAGGGCGATGACGGGGGCTGGCTGGAAGACCCTGCCCTGCTCGATCGTCTGGTCAGCGAGAAGCTTCAGGCTGAAGCCGAAGTCATAGCGACCGAAGGTTGGAAATGGATCGAGGTCTCGCTCGACCTGCCCTATGGCTACAGCCACGGCTTGCGGCGTCTCAACGGAGACCCGGCGCCGATGACGGATGACGAAGGCGCGGCCCATGCCAGGCTGCTTGCCGAATACCGAGCGCTCGAAGAGGAATACGAGGGCCAGGATGAATTCCCCGAAGAGATCGACGCGCGTCTTGGCGAGTTGGAAGTCGCGATGGAGAAGCTCGAGACCCGGCCGCTGATCTTCGACGCGGGGGAGATCGCGAGGGCAGGGGCGTTCGTGACGCTTGACCGTTATGGCGAGCTTGCCGTTTATCGGGGCTTTGTGCGGCCCGAGGATGAGCCAAAAACAGACGTCGACGTCCACAGCGGTGAACAGGCAGCAGACGGGCCGGGCGTGGAGCTTTCAACGGGGAGCAATGTGGACGGTATCGGCCACAGCACGGTGATCACCTCTGCTGGTCAAGCGCTTGGCGTCAACGTGCCCGACGACGAGGACGATGGTGCGTTGAAGCCCTTGCCTGAGCGGCTGGTCATGGAGTTGACGGCGCACCGGACAGTGGCACTGCGGGAAGCTGTCGGGCGCTCCCCCGACGTCGCGCTGACGCTGCTGCTCCTGAAGCTCGTGGGTGACACCTTCCAGACGTCCAGTTCGGCCGGCAGCTGCCTCGAGGCTTCGGTCCGTCACGTCTACATGTCGGCGCAGGCGAGCGATCTGAAGGACAGCGTGGTGGCCAAGCTGGTCGACGATCGCCACGCCGAGTGGGAGGCCGACTTGCCGCTCGGCGACGATGCCGCTCTCTGGGACTACCTGACCTCCCTTGATCAAGGGAGCCGGCTGTCGTTGCTCGCGCATTGCCTCAGCTTCGGGGTCAACGCGCTCCATGAGAAGGTGAACCCCTATGGTGCCGGTATCTCCGCCAGCGGGTTGACCAGGCGGATGACCCAGTCTGACTTGGTCGCCCAGGCGGTCGAACTCGACATGGTCGAGGCGGGTTGGCAGCCGACGGCCGATACCTACCTGAACCGCGTGCCCAAGGCCCGGATCCTCGAGGCCGTGCGTGAGGCGAAAGGGGAGGGGACGGCGCAACTCCTCGATCACCTGAAGAAGGGCGAGATGGCGAGTGAAGCCGAGCGTCTGCTGAAAGGCAGCGGCTGGTTGCCGGAGGTTCTGCGCCGTCACGATCTGGCAGCACTCGATGGCGCGGAAGGGCAGGGGGCGCCTGAGCTCGTTTCCGACGCTGAGCAAGCCGAAGATGTCGACCTTCCCGCCTTCCTCACCGCTGACCTGCCGAGCAATGAGGCATCGATGATAGCTGCGGAGTGATCTGCGCCATCCGAGGGCGGGGAAACCCGTCCTAGATCACATAAAATACAACAATATCAATATGATGAATGCAAAATCACGCATTCAGGATGAGGAATCATGTCTGCATCGACCATTCTCGACACCGCGCCGCTAGGGGCGCTCATTCGCTACACCGACAACAGTCCGAAACCACCTGCGCGTTTCACGAAGAAGCTCGCGGCCTGGGAACGCTCGAACGGCGTTGGCCGTCTCGTCAAGAAGGAGCCGCCGCGACCCTATCCGACCCGGGCGGCGCCGGCGTCGTTCACGCTGCACGAGGGGAACTTCTCTTCGGACGGAGTCATTCTCGTGACGATCATGCGAACGCATTCGGCTGACAGCGCCTTGACCTTCGAGGTCGCTGAGGAACCACAGCCCGGGCAGGTTCGCGTCCTTTTGGATTTCGGCGGTTGCACGGAGCTGCTCCACCTGGCCGAGTCTGTCACGGCTGCCGAGCTCTGGATCGCCAAAGAAGGCTATCGCAATGCGCGGCTGGAGATTGTCGGCGAAGAAGGCGCTGCTAGGGCAGGGGGCGCGGAGCTTGCCGCCTGAGCCTACGTAGAACCCACGGGGCCCGCCAAAGCGCGGGCCTCTCACCCATCACGACCCTGTCCCGCGAAATCGCGGAGCACCATAGGATCCAATCCAACACGGAAGGAGGTCTTCTACCAAATGTCTGCCGGGAGGCTGGCAGCGATAGCATCAGCGGGACACCCGGCTCCAGTCAGCGGTCGCACCATCCCCCGCTCGCCATTCCCTTCCTTGCCCCGAATCCAGTCTTCGAGATCAACCCGCGAGGGGTCGGACTACGGGCGAGCCCGTGCCGCCGGGTGGATTCGGACGAGCCGAACGCACCCGGTGATGTCAGCCAGTTTTCGGGCCAGCGGGGTCCTGTCGCGCGGGGGATGGTCCTCCGCCTCCAAGACAGGAGCCAAACAGATGTCCCGCAAAGATGCACATGCCTTCGCCGCCTCCCTCGCCGCCACGCTCATGGTTTCGATCGTCGTCTTCCAGGCAGGTGATGGAACCTTTGGCGCCGTCCCCGCCGATGAAATCGACGGAGACGAGGTACAGGTGGTGGGTGAGATCGACCCCTGGGCGTAACGCCCACGGGATCGAAGACGGCTCGGGTTCGGAGCAAGGCTCCGATCCGGGCCTTTCGCCTGTCCACCGTTCCGGCCGACCGGCAGAATGAGCCGACGATGGTCGGCATGCCTTTGCATTAAGAAAACAAGCTCGAGCGTTAGCCAATCTGGCTTTGCACAGACATCAGCGGTCAATTGCAGTGCAATGAATGCAGCTTGAACATCGTCAGGGTTCGTCGGACACTGCGTTGTATTTGGTTCGGGTCACGTCGCATGCTCTACAAATCATTGATTTCCTTATACGGTTCATCGCTTGCGGGTAAATCGGCTCCTGCTGACGACCTGGTTTGGCACTTTACGCCGTCCGAGGATCTGAGGCTTTTTCGCGAGTATGCGCTCGATGCCCTACAGCAGGCAAAAGTATACCTGCTCGACCATATGGCTGCAGCCTATGCCGATACGCTTCATGACGCAGTCGCCAAGCAGGCTTCGGAAACCGGTCTTCCCGCAATGGCCATTCTGGGTGAGGTAAAGCTCCCCGCCGACGTTGTTTGGGTCGAATTTGACGATCGAGAGCTGGGTGTCGCGCGCTTTGAACGGGCTTCACATGTAACGAGACATGACGACAAACCCATAGGCACTGGTCTACGCGGCTATCTCATCGATGATCGAAACAATGGCCACTTGCGCATCACGATGTTCCATCGCCGCGACAATTCGAGGGTCGTCGATCCAATCTGCGCTTTGCTCGTGAAGCGAACTCCGACAGGCGAGTTGAACTACGACAACGTCGAAATCGAGTTGAGCCGTTCCATGGTCGAATTCCGTGTGCGGAGCGGTGATACGATGGAAATGATCAACGGTCGGCGCACGGTGCACCAAGTTGAAACAGGCTACGATCTTTTCATCCCCTACGCGCTCTTTGCGATGCTGGCTTCCCCGGACTTGGGTGGCATCATTCCCACGGAAAACGAGACGTTCACAGCCAAGGATGCCAAGACCGCTCGAAAATTCGGGAAGTCCTGGATTCTAGGCGCGCAGAAATCCCATCTTACAATCCGCATTGGTCCGCAGGCCGCGGCTCACATGGAGGAGCGGCAGGCTCGCCTTGAGTTCGAGCGTCAGGTCCAGGACGGGCGAAGCGGCCCTGTTCGCCATTGGGTGAGCGAACATGAGCGGCGCTATCGCAGCGGTAAGGTTGTGTTGGTGAAGGGGCACCACAGAGGGCAATTGCCTGCGCCTAATCTGCCAACGCGTGTGATGGGACCAAGACCCGAGGCAACGATTTTCGAGTTGGACGCAGTTGATCCGTCCGACCCAGACTGAACCCGGAGTTTTCCATGCAGCCATGTCGTCCGCCGTCAATCTATCGTCGCCACATTGACGAACAGCCGTAGTTTTCGGCCGTGACCGGACCAGGTCGGCGCCAAAAGCTCAGAATGCCGGAAACCCTGCGATACCGGCGCACAAGCGGTTTCCATTCTCCCCGATCAGTTCGGCCAGGAAGTGGTCCATCCCGTGGCGATAACTTCCGCCTTGGTGCAACCTTTCGCCATCTGCCAATCCGAGACCGTGGGGATTGACCTGGCGGCTTTCTTCCGCATTTTCTGCAGAGCGTTGGGCGACAATGTCCCGAGATCGAAATCAGCCGTTGGTGCGGTTCGTGTCCTGAATATTCCGGTATCGATAGCCTGTCTCGGCAAGGCCCTGCATTCCCCTGCAGGGAAGGGCAGTGGGGCGAGAGCTGGTGATAGCCACTTTGGCCGCTGGTGGGGTGCTGGGCTTTGGGTCAAACAGTCCGATTGGCAAGGGGACATGGTCTGGCATGGGCTCCCCGTATCTCTCTGTCTCCTGGGCCATCCCTTCGACTGACAATCCCCTAATCCCGTTCGGTCTCCTGCGCGCAACCCCGCGTCAGTCCGGGCCGTGTTGGCCGCCTTAGGCGTCCTGCCCGCTCCACCCCGGTCCTTTGGGGGTTTCCGGTGTCCATGCTGTCCACCGTGCACGCGTCACCCGACGGGCTTTTTCAGGGTCTTGTCGAAGGGACGGTCCCGAAGACAGGACACACAGGAGCTTATCATGCAGAACATCGTCATCCTCGCCGGCAACATCGGTCAGACCCCCGAAGTCCGCACCACCCAGAGCGGCACCAAGATCACCAACTTCAGCCTCGCCACCTCGCGCCCCCGCCTCTCGGAAGGCCGTGTGATGCGCGACGAGAACGGCTACCGGGTCATGGACACCGAATGGCACCGCATCACCTGCTTCAACGGTCTCGGCAAGACGGTCTCTGAGCATTGCGAAAAGGGCATGAAGGTCCTCGTCCACGGCCGCATCCACTACACCAAGTGGATCGACAGCATGGGGAACGACCGCTACGGCTGCGAGATCATTGCCGAGAAGGTCGACTTCCTGAGCCGCCCGAAGTCGGCCGAGAACGAAAACCCCGAACTGGTCGACCGCGACGATGAGATCCCGTTCTGAGGAACGGGGTCTCCCCCCCTCAGGCCCGGCGGGGAAACCCGCCGGGTTCGCTGCACTGCTACAATGTAGCTTCGAGCCCACTTTGGCCGATGATGCAATGCAGCTATCTGCCGAGCAGTGCACGCATTAACGGGTTCGTCATGGCAATGTCGGGCATGCTTTCCGATCGGTATGGAATATTGAATTTAATCAGGTCGTCGGACTCGCGCGACGCTTCGACACCAATGCTCTCAGCCATGTCCTCTAAGATATCGCCGATTGCCTCGAAGGCATCCAAATTCTTCCATCTCCCAAACTCGTTCCAAAGCGCCTCCTGCATTTCAATCAAGCGTTCGTAGAACGGAGAAAACCACCCAAACTCAGCCTCATCGGTGAGAGCAGGCGGATGCGTTTCCGGGGTTTCCTGCGCCGCTGCAGCACCCACAAAGTAAGATGAATACTTCAGCAGATCGCCGAGCTTCCCATATACTTCCCCTACAATCTGCCCAACATCCCCGTGGGTCCGATATGCCTTAATCAGCTCATAGCATTGGCCCCTGGTATCGCCCAACACCTTGACCAAGGTTTCGAGGTAACCCTCTACGGGATCATCTCCAATGGAGCCTGCGATGCGGCATACAGCATACTCATCCCACGTTGCCAGAATAACCTGCCAGCGCATGTTATCTAGGATATTGCTGTGTGTTTTCTGAAGAAGAAACCCGGGGAACGACTTGTCAAATGCTGCTGTCACCTCCACATGCGCGCATTCGTGTGCAATTAGGTGAAGTGATTGCCAAAAGTATTCGGTTTCCTCCCCAGGTCCTTCTAGGATGCTGAGCGCGTAGTTCGCGTTAAGTACTAGATGCGTTTTGATCACACCGTCGCGAATTACCGTGGGCGCCATTGCAACACCGATGGCGACACCTTTGGTGGCGGTGAGTGTGTAGGTTGTCTCATATCCACGATCAAGATCAGCCAGTGCTTCGTCGTAGTCGAAGGCGACCGTCACGCCATCCAGGTTGGTTAGGTCGATGGATTGGCTGATGACGCTGAGAACGGAATGCAACTTGTACATCGCCTCCTTGGCGTAGTCCTCGTCTGGAAACATTCTGGCGGAAAACTGAAGATCGCTCGGAATCGTAGTGCCTTGTGGCAGTTCGGCGGTCTTGCCCTCTTCATCCTGCAACTTGCTCACCTTTCACCCCCTAAGTCTGAGATTCCCACGCACATCTAGAGATGGACACATACTGCGCTGGTACAACCGAATCTGGGTAGGAAATTCGGCGATTGCGCAATCGCAGCGAGCGCCCGCTTCGTCCCGCATTGCCGCCGCTCGTGCCTCTTTTGAAGAGTGAGAGAAAGGCTGGTTGCTTTCGCGACAGGTTAAAGGCTGGGAGAGTGGCTCCCGGCGCCTGTCGCGGAGGAATGCCGATGGGCGTTGTTGAAGTTCTGGATCCGGTACAGCCGACGCGGGCTGGTGGCTGGAAGGTGGATGTGAGCCGGGGTGAGCGGAACGGGCGGGTGTCGTCCGAATGGTTCAACCGGCCCGATGACGAGCGGTATCTGTCGCTCGACGATCTCTGGGCGAGCGTGAAGGGTCGCTCCGAGCGCAGCCGCAGCCGCGTGGTGCAGACAGCGGACATCCGCGTCGAGGCCGCGCGCGACAGCGCCGAGCGATTGCACCTGGTCCTGCCGAAGGCGCATGAGCCGGTCGTGCCTACCCATTGGGCGTTTGGCCAGCTTGCCAGCATTGTCGGCGCTCCGGCCTCCTACCTGCGGCAGTTGCCCGCGCCGCTGGCGGGGATCAACCTGCAATACGGCCTGACCAACCACCGCGCCGAGCAGGTGAAGACTCTCGAGACGGAAGACGGCCAGACCGAACTGCGCGCCGTGACCGGTCCCGACTACGGCCGCATCCATGACTTCGAGCTTGTCGAGGCGGTGCAGCGCATCGCGGGCAATGGCACGGGCGATACGCGCTGGAAGGTGCCGGGTGTGCTCGACTGGTCGACCGGGGTCTACAACCCCGATGTCGAAATCAGCCGCGATACGACCACGCTCTACGCTTCGGACCGCGATGTCTTCCTGTTTCTGGTCGACGACCGCAATCCGATCGAGGCGGGCAAGTTGCCCGACGGCTCCCCCGATCTCTATTTCCGGGGCTTCTATTGCTGGAATTCCGAGGTGGGCGCGAAGACCCTCGGCATGGCGAGCTTCTACCTGCGGGCGGTGTGCCAGAACCGCAACCTCTGGGGCGTCGAGGACTTCCAGGAGATCAAGATCCGCCACTCGAAATACGCCGCTTCGCGCTTTGCCCATGAGGCGGCCCCGGCGCTGACGCGGTTTGCCAACTCCTCGCCGCAGGGCTTCGTGAATGGCATCAAGGCAGCACGGCAGCAGGTCGTGGCGCGCAGCGACGAAGACCGCGCGGATTTCCTGCGCAAGCGGGGCTTCTCGAAAGCGGAGTCGGGCAAGATCATCGAGAAGGTGCTGATGGAGGAAGGCCGCCCGCCCGAGAGCATCTTCGACTTCGTGCAGGGCATCACGCGGCTTGCGCGCGACAAGACCCAGCAGGATGCGCGCCTCGACATGGAAGGGCGCGCCAAGAAGCTCCTCGACCGGGTCGGCTGACGCGAAGCCCGGCACAGCGACCGCCTGCATCCGCGGCGGTCGCGTTTTCCTCTTCCACATGCACGCCACTGGCCCCGCCTCGAGAGGGCAGGGGCTTCGAGGTGGGCAACTCGCGAGACCTCCATGACCCCCCAGGAAAAAACCGTCATCCTCGAGGCCCGAGACATCCTCGGCCGTTATCTTAGCCAAAACCCCGTCATCGACAGCTGGCAGGGGCTTTTGGACTATTGCGCGCTTACCGTCCGCGGCCCGATCGAGCGATTTCACGTGCTCTATCTCGACCGCAAGAACCGCATCCTTGCCGATGAGCTCCTGTCGACCGGAACGGTCGATCACGTCCCGGTCTATCCGCGCGAGGTGATCAAGCGGGCGCTGATGCTGAACGCCAGCGCCCTGATCCTGATCCACAACCACCCATCGGGCGAT
Organism: Celeribacter baekdonensis; assembly: GCF_003047105.1. NCBI lineage: Bacteria > Pseudomonadati > Pseudomonadota > Alphaproteobacteria > Rhodobacterales > Roseobacteraceae > Celeribacter > Celeribacter baekdonensis. Next base: position 25,739 of record NZ_CP028474.1, on the reverse strand, counting down.
CCAACGCCGTCCGAGTCCGATCTCAGCATGACGAAGGAGATCCAGAATGGCTGCAAGTACCTGGGCCTGACGTTGCACGACCACATCATCGTCGGCGCCGGGACGGAGCTGAGCTTGCGGGCCCTCGGCAAACTCTGAGGGCCCATCGGACCCATCACCGCCGCCCCTTCGAGGAAGAGGGCGGCGGTTTGGTTTTTGACGGATGAGGCGGGGAGAGAGGCTTCCCGCGCCGTCGGAGATACTCCCATGTTCGACCTGTACTTGCCCATCCACCCGACCGCCTTCGCGCGGGGCATCCCGCCACATTTTCCCTTGGGCGACACCGATCCCGATCATCCCTTCGCCCTGACACTGTCGCGCCGCGCACCGGCTGACCTCATGTCGGGCCGGGCCGCCCCGCTGGTCCTCGCCCGTTTCGCTTCGCTGGCCGAGGCCATGCAGGGCGCGATCGATCATGCCGAGGGGATCGACCCGGGTGCCGCACCCCAGCTTCTGGCAATCCTCGACCGCGACGCCCGCCTTGTGCTGGCCGGGGCCGCCAGTGATTACGCGGTCGCCTGGTGCCACCCGGTGACGAGCGCGGCCGAGGCGCGGGGCGTGGTGACCGAGGCGAGCCAGCTGCGCGCACAGGCGGGCCGAGCGGCCACCTGGGGTGAGCCCGATCTGGCGCAGCGGCTGCGCCACCGCGCCGATCTTCTGGATGCGCGGCTGGTCGATCCGCTCTGGCGCGGTTTCGCCGCCCGGGCGCTGCAGGTCGCGGCGTGAGGCCCGAGAGACAGAGGAGGGCAGGGAGGAATTGGAGTTGTTCCGGGTGAGAGAGAACGCCCGGGACAGCTCCGATCCCTTCCCTTGACCGGAGACACCCGATGACCCTGACCGAACCCTCCCTCACGCCGCCTATGGTGCCCCCGACCGTCGACATGGCGCAGATCATCGCGGCGCATGCCGAACGCACGGCTCGCATCGAAGCACTGCGCCCTGGCAACAAGGACCGCCTCTTCGACGGCCTCATGGCAGCCGGCATCACCCATGTCACCGTGACGTTCGATGGTGCCGGCGACAGCGGCCAGATCGAAAGCATCGGCGCATGGTCCGGTGATACCGCCGTCGATTTCCCCGCCACCGAAATCGAATACGCCGCGCTGACCTGGGACGACCCCGAGGTCGAGATGCGCAGCCTGTCGCTCGAGGATGTTGTCGAACAACTCGCCTACGACTTCCTCTCCGACACCCATGGCGGTTGGGAGAACAATGACGGCGCCTGGGGCGAGTTCTGCTTCGACGCCGCTGCCCGCTGCATCCATCTCGAGTTCAACGAACGGTTCACCTCGTCCGAACTCACCACCCATGATTTCTGAGGGGGCGGGTATGGCACATCCCTATCACCACGCCCTCTCCTCGGTGAAGAAATGGGGCGGCACGGTCGACGACTTCATCGCCGTGCATTCCTGGTTCGACCAGAGCAAGGAGATCACAGCCGACTTTCGGCACCGGGCGCTGCGCCACCATGCGGAGGGGATCTTCATGGCCGAGACGATTTTCGGGCAGACTCTCACGCTCTCGACCGGGCGCATCATCCCGACCCGCTGGGTCGGGGAACAGCATGTGAAGGAAGACCTCGGCTTCATCCCGAGCTTCGCCGACTGGGTAAAGGCGATCCGGCCCGAACCCTGGATGGGCCGGGCCGAGCGGATCGAGGCCCTGGTTGATCCGCATCTCGCCTCGCCCGTGGTCGAGGTCACCTGAGATGAGCGATCCAGCCTATCAGCGCCTCGGCCTGTCCGAAACGGCTTCGCCCTACGCCGTCCTGCGGGCGGCGGTCAGGGCGCTGCATCCCGACACGCGCGCCCTTCGCACCTTCCGGACGGCGCGCAAGCGCTTCTATAGGCAGATGCTCTGCGCGCATGCCGCGCGACAGGCGGCAGGCGACAGTCCTACCGGCTGATCGCCCCCAACCACCCCTTCATTCCAACACAACGCCCGGCCGCCCGGCCGGGTTTTCCTCATTCAGGAGGTCCCCATGGCGGATTACTTCACCCATTTCTCATGCCTGCTCGACGTCGGCACCCCCGACAAGGCTGCTCGTGCACTCGCGCTGTTCCAGAAACTGCGCGCAGCGGATCAGGACGCCGACGATCCGGAGGTGGCGGGTTTCACCCTCGTGCATCAGGACGCGCCCGAGGGCAGCACCCTCTGGATCCATGATGACGACGACGGCGATGTCGAAGCCGTCATCCGCTTCGTGCTCCGCCTTGCGGACGACCTCGATCTCACCGGGCTTTGGGGGTTCCAGCATGCCCTGACCTGCTCTCGGCCACGACTCGACGCCTTTGGTGGCGGCGCGCATGCCATCGATCTCAGCACGCGCAAATCCATCGGCTGGTCCAGCACGCAAGAATGGCTGGCCGCAGCATTGAACGGGGAGGGCATCGATGCCTGAGGTGATCTGCACCACCGTCTACCAGTTCCCCGAACTCTCGGATGCCGCCAAGGAGAAGGCGCGCAGCTGGTATCGCGAGCTTGGCCCCCATGACGATTGGTGGGACGCGGTCTATGAGGATTTTGAGCGGGTCTGCGAGATCCTCGGCATCCGCCTGAAAACCACACCCATCCGCCTGATGGGTGGCGGGACGCGGGCCAAGCCTTGCATCTGGTTCTCCGGCTTCTGGAGCCAGGGCGACGGGGCCTGCTTCGAGGGCTACTGGTCCCACGCCAAGGGCGCGGCCGCGCGCATCCGGGACTACGTACCCACGGACACGACGTTGCATGGCATCGCCGACCGGCTGCAGGCCATCCAGCGGCGGAATTTCTACCAGCTCGCCGCGGAGGCCAGCCACCGTGGCCGCTATTACCATGAATGTACCATGTCAATCGACGTCACGCGGGACAGCGCGACCTGGCAGCCGCCGACTGAGGACGCGGAAGAAGTCGTGACCGAGGCGCTGCGTGATCTGGCCCGCTGGCTCTACCGCCGGCTTGAGGCCGAATACGACCACCTCACTTCGGATGAGGCCATCGAGGAGGGGATCATCGTCAACGAGTATACGTTCACGGAAGGAGGGCGGCGGTTTGGGTGAGCTGATCTCGTTCCACGCAGACAAGCGGGGGCTAGGTGTTGTCAGTCGGCAATGCTCACGGCTTCTGCCGCACGACCGTCATGACCCGGGAATATTGTTTGATCCAGATGGCCTTATCTGGGCTCAACCATTTAATCAGTTCCATGATCTGACTATACTCAGCGGTGATATTTCGATGATGAATTGGTTCATGATGAAAGACGCGGTTGCGAAATTCACGGACATCGTCACAGCGCTTGTATAGTTGTGCATAGGAAACAGGCCCCGGCAGGTGAGGGAAGTCTCCATGCAGATTTGCCCAGAAGACGGGTTCGTGCCTTGGCAGCAGCATTTTCACCCAGAATCCAAAATTGAGCTCTGCGGTCATTCGCCCTGAGGTAACCGCGCCCGTTGTGACGAGCTTGTCGCGTGCTGTTTTTACTATGCGCTTGCCGCCGCTCTTGATCTGCAAGAGAAAGGCAGGGTCATCCCACCATTGCGGACCATAGAGCGCGATGAGGCGAGCGACGATTATGTTCCTTAGACTGACCTCGGCTGCGCTCAGTACAGGGAAGAAAGCCTCACTGAGCTGAATGTTCCAGCCATAGAGGGCGAGAGCGTGATCTGGATCGTGACCAGCAGCAATGAGGTACTTCGTGAGGCGTTCTTGAGAAATTATATTTGTTACCAAGTACTTAATGCTCCGATCGACTGTTCGCACGACTTTCACACTGCGCTTGACAGTCGTGCGAAGATACCCATATATGAGAGCAATCGAAGGCAAAGTCAGGCCTTCAAACCCTTAGAAGCCCGCGACAGCCGTTACAGGTCCTCGCGGGTTTTCGCTTTTTATACATCTACTTACGGAAATCCAAGAAGATTTGGCGAGGCAAACTCTCAGCCCAATATGGTGCGGTGGCGCTTGGTCATCCCACTATTCTGCTTCTAGTCGACCTTCACCAGGAATGGCTTTTCCAAGCTCAGAGTTATGACGTGTGAAGATACCGCAGGCCTGTGACCCCGTTCGTCGGGGGACGAGCGCCCCGTTCCTGTCACTTGTTCCCGTCGATCCACTTCGACATGAGCCCCTTGTCGCGGAAGCATTCGTCCGGAACGGCGCGCCTTTTGATCCGGGCGAGTTTCTCAGCGAAGGCCACCTGCTTGGACGTGGGCAGCCGGTCCATGTCCGATACCGGTTTCATCTGGGCCTGAGCCTCGATCCAAGCGCTCAAAGATCGCCGGTCTTGCTGAACCTCCCAGGGCAGGAGCGTTCGGTTGCGCAGGGCGAGCGACCGCGCATAGGCAATCTGCTTGGGCGTTACGGGCAGGGCGTGCTTGGTGCTTTCCATTGTGGAACCCCCTTTCTGGCTTGGTTCTAAAATAGAACATAACAAGAACAAAATCAAGCCAAGCGTCGGGAACACCTTGGTGCGAGAGGGAGAGAGGGGCCGGGAAAGATCAGGTCCGAGGCTGCCCGAGATAGGGTGTCCGGGCCTGATCCTGTCCTTCATTCCGGAGTTTCCCGATGACCCATCTTGCCCCTGTTGCGCAGGCGTCCTTGCCTGCGCCCGTTGTTCCGTTGGCAGCAAATCCTGCCCCTGCGATCGTTGCTGTTGCCGAAGCGCTGCAGCCCGATCTGGCGCAAGGACTTCAGATCGACGCGCTGCACCTGCGCCGCGAGATGGAACATGCCTTTGGCGGTTCCGATGCGACCGGTGCCTGGGACTGGAAGCTCGCCTATGAGGCGGGTGAGGTGGCGCAGATCCTCTTTCTGCAAAAGTTCGGTCGGGCGCTGCTTGCGCGTGCCGGCTCGCCTGCGGCGCTCTTGCCGATCCTCGCCAAGGTGGCAGGCCTCTTACCCACGCACACCCGGCGGTCGGAAGAGATGGAGCGCTTTCAGCAATTCTCGACGCCGCTGCCTATGGGGCTCACGGCTGTGGCGGCAGCACAGCTCACGCCCCGAGATCTCGTCCTCGAGCCGTCGGCCGGGACCGGGCTTCTGGCGATCCTCGCCGAGATCGCCGGCGGCACTCTGGCTCTGAACGAGTTGGCGGACACCCGCGCCGACCTTCTTCGGCTGCTTTTCCCGGGTCGCCCCGTCACCCGGTTCGATGCCGCGCAGATCGATGATCATCTCGGCGAAGAGACCCGCCCGAGCGTCATCCTGATGAACCCGCCCTTCTCGGCCCAAGCCAATGTCGATGGTCGGTCGACCGAGGCGACGGCCCGGCATCTGCGCTCGGCCCTCGCGCGTCTGGCCCCCGGCGGACGGCTCGTCGCCATTACCGGAGCTGGTTTCGCGCCGGATGCGCCTGCCTGGGCCGAGACCTTCGGCCGTCTGACCGAGACCGCGCATCTGGTGTTCTCCGGCGCGGTGTCGGGCGCAGCTTTCGCCAAGCACGGCACCAGCTTCGAGACGCGGATTTCTGTCTTTGACAAATGCCGCGGCGGTGAGCCGGGCGGCACCACCGCAGACCTGCGCCAGCCCACGTCCCCGGACGTGGCACATCTGATGTCTCGGGTCACTGCCGAGGTCCCGCCGCGCCTGGAGCTTGATCCGGCAGCTACCGTGAGTCTGGGCCACACTTCCCTCTTCCCGGGAAGTCCTGCCCCGACCCCCCGCAAACCCGTCAGCCGATCCCGCGCGACCTCCGCAGCTCAACCGGCGAAATCAGACATACCGATCGAGGTCGAAGACCTAAACTACGCGCTTCGCGACGTCGCCGGGGACGAAGATGCCGCACGGCTGTCCGACGCGATCTACGAGACATTCCGTTTGCAGGCTATCGACATCCCAGACGCCGCATCGCACCCGACCAAGCTTGTGCAATCGGCGGCCATGGCCTCTGTCGCACCGCCGAAACCCACGTACCGCCCCAAGCTGCCCCCGGCCATCCTGCGTGACGGCCTGCTGTCAGACGCGCAGCTCGAGACCGTCATCTACGCGGGGGAGGCGCATGGCGCGCATCTCACTGGGTCTTGGACCGTCGATGAGACCGGTGACGTGGTCTCCGCTGCACCGGACGATGCCGCTGACGCCGTCCGCTTCCGCCGCGGCTTCTTCCTCGGCGATGGCACCGGAGCGGGCAAGGGCCGCCAGTCGGCTGGGATCCTGCTCGACAACTGGTGCCAAGGCCGCCGCAAGGCGCTCTGGATCTCGAAGAGCGACAAGCTTCTGGAGGATGCGCAGCGCGACTGGTCGGCGCTTGGCCAGGAGCGGCTTCTGGTGACGCCGCTGTCGCGTTTCGCACAAGGGCGCGACATCCCTCTGACCGAGGGCATCCTCTTCACCACCTATGCGACGCTGCGCTCCGAAGAGCGGGCGGCCAAGAAATCCCGCGTCGACCAGATCGTCGACTGGCTCGGGGCGGATTTCGACGGGGTGATCCTCTTCGACGAAAGCCATGCTATGGCGAATGCCGCCGGGGGCAAAGGCGAGCGGGGCGATACCATGGCATCGCAGCAGGGCAGGGCGGGTCTGCGCCTGCAGCACAAACTTCCGAATGCCCGCGTGGTCTATGTCTCGGCCACGGGCGCGACGACGGTCCACAACCTCGCCTACGCGCAGCGTCTCGGGCTCTGGGGCGGGGAGGATTTCCCCTTTCAGACCCGGTCGGAATTTGTGGAAGCCATTGAGGCTGGCGGTGTCGCGGCGATGGAGGTTCTTGCCCGCGACCTCCGGGCGCTCGGTCTCTACACGGCGCGGTCGCTGTCCTATGACGGTGTCGAATACGAGATGCTCGAACATGCGCTCAGCCCCGAGCAGCGCGGCATTTACGATGCCTATGCCGGGGCCTTCGCCATCATTCACAACAACCTGATCGCGGCGTTAGATGCGGCGAACATTTCTGGCGAGAGCGGCACGTTGAACCGTCAGGCGAAATCCGCCGCGCGGTCAGCCTTCGAGAGCGCCAAACAGCGCTTCTTCGGCCATTTGCTCACCTCGATGAAGACCCCCACGCTGATTGCATCCATCGATGCCGATCTGGCTGCGGGTCATGCGGCGGTCATCCAGATCGTCTCGACGGGCGAGGCACTGATGGAACGCCGCCTGACGGATATCCCGACTGACGAATGGAACGATATCCGTTGTGACATCACCCCCAGGGAATACGTCCTGGACTACCTTGCCCATTCCTTCCCGGTGCAGCTCTACGAGCCTTTCACCGACAGCGAAGGTAATCTTTCGTCGCGCCCCGTCACGCGAGACGGCCAACCGGTCGAATGCCGCGAGGCCGTCCGACGGCGCGATGCGCTGATCGAGAAACTGGCTTCGCTTCCGCCCGTGCCGGGCGCACTCGACCAGATCGTCCAGCGCTTCGGCACCGACCTCGTCGCCGAGGTCACGGGCCGGTCGCGCCGTATCGTGCGCAAGGGCGAAGGAAGTGCTGCGCGCCTCGTCGTGGAAAATCGGGCGGTCTCGGCCAACCTCGCGGAAACCGCCGCCTTCATGGATGACGAAAAGCCTATCCTGATCTTCTCGGATGCCGGGGGCACCGGGCGCAGCTACCACGCCGATCTCGGGGCGAAGAACCAGCGCTTGCGGGTCCACTACCTCCTGGAACCCGGCTGGAAGGCAGATGCGGCGATCCAGGGCCTCGGGCGCACCAACCGCACCAATCAGGCGCAGCCGCCGCTGTTCCGGCCGGTCGCCACCGATGTGAAGGCGGAAAAGCGGTTCCTCTCGACCATCGCGCGTCGTCTCGACACGCTTGGCGCGATCACCCGCGGCCAGCGCCAGACTGGCGGGCAAGGGTTGTTCCGACCCGAGGACAACCTCGAGTCGCCTTACGCCCGTGATGCTTTGCGCCAACTCTACCGCCGCATCTATCGTGGCGATGTCGTTGGCTGCTCGCTCGGGGCGTTTGAGGACGCGACAGGTCTCAGCCTGACCGACGACAACGGGCTAAAAGACGACTTGCCGCCGATCACGACTTTCCTCAATCGCCTGCTGGCGCTGACGATCGACATGCAGGCCGTGCTGTTCGCGGCCTTCGAGGAGCTGCTCGATCAGCGAATTGCGGGTGCTATCGCCGCCGGGGTCTACGATCTCGGGCTCGAGACACTCCGTGCCGAGAGCTTTCGAGTGACCGACGCACGTGTCATCTACGCCCATCCCGGCTCCGGCGCAGAAACCCAGCTTCTCACCATCGCGGAGAAACGCCGCAACACGCCGACCTCGCTCGCGGATGCGTTCGACTGGCTGGATGACCCGAAGGCGCGGTGTCTCATCAACAGCCGCTCGGGCCGGGCTGCCGTGCAGGTTCCCGCCACTAGTCACATGCTGGACGATGGGACCATCGAGCCGCGCCTGCGCCTGATCCGCCCGCTTGATGCCAGCACGGTCCCGGCCAAGGTCATGGAGGACACCCACTGGCTCGAGGCCGACCGCGCGGCCTTCACTGCGGCGTGGACTGCGGAACTGGCCGAGGTGCCGGAGTTTTCGGGCTCCACGCTGCACATCGTGGCAGGTCTGCTGCTGCCGATCTGGAAGCAGCTTCCCCAGGATGAAACCCGGGTCTATCGCCTGCAGACCGATGACGGGCAGCGCATCATCGGCCGCCGCGTCTCGCCTGCCTGGGTCGCGACCACGCTGGCCACCGATGCGCCCAAGCTCTCGGCCGCTCAGATCCATGCCCTCGTTCTGGAGGGCAAGACCGTGGTGTGCCTGTCCGAAGGGATGGAATTGTACCGCTCGCGCGTCATGGGCGCGAACCGGATCGAACTGTCGGGCTTCTCGGAGGCAGCCAAGGATCGGCTCAAGGCCGATGGCTTCTTCTCGGAGATTATCAGTTGGAAGCTTCGGCTGTTTTGCCCGACCGACGCCGATGGCATCGCGATACTGGATCGTCTGCTTGCACGTTGTCCTGTTGCAAGGCTACATGATCGCGGAGGTTGTTGACCCATGTATTCCGAGACCGAAGACCTCGTGCGCGATCTGGCAGAAAATGCCGAAGGCGTCTGTCGTGCCTACCTTCCCGCCGGACGGCGGGAAGGATCCTACTGGATCGTCGGCGATCTGCAGAACAACCCCGGCCGGTCGCTCTTCGTGCGGTTGACGGGCCCTGCGTCGGGACGAGGGGCAGCGGGCAAGTTTATGGATGGGGCCACAGGCGAGCATGGCGATCTCCTGGACATCATCCGCGCCCGGACGGGGATCACGCGCTTCCCCGACCTTCTCGCCGAGGCCCGAGCGCATCTTGGCCGTCCGCAGCCGGTCGTCCCGGATAGGCAAGAGCCGAGGAAGGCTAAGGCGCCCGGTGGCACTCCTGCGGCGGCGGCGCGTTTGTTCGCGGCCTCGAACCCGATCACAGGCACGCTTGCTGAGACCTACCTCCGTTCCCGAGGCATCACCCAATTCGGGGCGAACGGCGCCTTACGCTTCCACCCGAAGTGCTGGCATCGGGAAGAGGGGCAGACCCGGAGTATCCCCAGACCTGCGATAATCGCGGCGGTCACCGATGGGGCAGGGGCCGTTCAGGGCGTGCATCGCACCTGGTTGGCCGCTGACGGGCAGGGGAAGGCGGCAGTGAAGCCAGAGCGTCGGGCTATGGGTCACCTCCTCGGCAATGCTGTCAGGCTGACCCCGCAGGATGACATCCTCGTCATCGGCGAAGGCATCGAGACCATGCTGTCCCTGTCCGAGGCGTTCCCAGGTCTGCCCGTCTGGGCGGCACTCTCTTCGGGTCACCTCGGGGCGGTCCTGCTGCCAGCGGGGCTGAAGCGCCTCTACATCGCGATCGATCGCGATCCGGCCGGGCATCGCGCGGCAGAGAAGTTGAGCGCCAGAGCCTCCGAGGTCGGGGTGCGCGTGCGGGTGCTGGAACCGCGGCTCGGGGATTTCAACGATGATCTTCGGGCGAACGGCAAGGACGCGCTGCGCCAGCATCTGGCAGGTCAGATCGGGCCAGAGGATCGGCATCGCCTATTGGGCTGAGCTGCATCGCGCAGGGGGGGGCTGGGAGTGCGGGGCAGGAGGCAGCATCCCAGTCGTGGCACTGGATCGTCGTCCTCACCCCATCCCGGTCCTTGCGCATCCACCCGTCAGCCCTGCGCGGCCTTCAAGAGATGGGCAGGCCGTCAAAGCGTTTGCCCCTGCAAGGTCGGCAGGGAACCTATTTCCGCCGGCGGCAAAGCCGCCTTTGCATCGCGAGACAAATAGCTTCCCTGCCGACCTCCTCCACGCTGTTCCGGCCCCGGTGAAGCCGGGGTGAAGGGGCAACCGCTCCGACGGCTCGGGTCTGCCCATGAAGGCCGCGCGGGATGACGCGCGGACGAGACAGGCCCGGAGGCAAGAAACCGATGACGATCCAGACCCACGACGACGCGTATGAACCCGCCCATAGCGCATCCCAGACCGCCCATGCGCTCGACGAGCTTCAGCTCTATGGCTATCGCCCCTTTGACGAGCCCGATCCGCGCCCGATGCCCGATGGGCAGCGCCTCGCCGTCGCCGTCGCCGACATCTTCGACGCCCTCGTCGCGACCCTGGAAGACACCCGTATGGAACCCGACCTCGAAGAGGTGCTCTGGGGCCAGGTCAACCTCTTCCACCGCGCCACGGCCCGGATCGAGCGGACGCTCGATGAGAACGAGCAGGCGCAGCGCCGCCTCCAGCGCGAGCAGGACGGCTCCGAAGTGAAGTCCGTCGAACTCGAGCGCCTGACGGCCGAAGGCCTGACTCTCGTTGAACGGCGCAACTGCATGGACATGATGCGCGATCACGCCGCCACCGAGTTCGTCCATCACACGGGATCGACCTGGCGCCCCCGCACCGGCTCGATGGTGAACCGCCAGCACATGACCGCATCGCTCATCGACAGCCGCGACTTCCTGGCCGCCAAGCGCCGCGCCGAGACCGAGGTAATGCTTCCCGCTGGTCCCAAGGTCGCCCTCACCGGCGGGACCGACTTCAATGATCACCGCCTGATCTGGGGTAAGCTCGACCAGGTCCGGACCAAGTATCCAGACATGGTCCTCCTGCACGGTGGAAGCCCCAAAGGCGCAGAACTCATCGCCGCCAAATGGGCAGAGTCTCGGGGCGTGACGCAGGTCGCCTTCAAGCCTGACTGGACCAAGCACGCCAAGGCCGCGCCCTTCAAACGAAACGATGCGATGCTGGATGTGCTCCCGGTCGGGGTCCTTGTCTTCCCCGGCACCGGTATCCAGGAAAACCTCGCCGACAAGGCCAAGAAGCTCGGCATCCCGGTCATGAAGTTCGAGAAGGGGGCGTGAGCCCCCGACTTCAATCCGGCACAGAACATTGTGGAAACGTCGAAGAGCGCTTGATATTGTGGTCCGGAGAGAGGCGCCAACAACATGTTCGACATATCGCAGCAAATGGAAGTGTTCCCGACAACGGTCGATCTCAAGCGGATCGACCCGTCTCTCAACATGCGGCGCTTCTATCGAATGAGCGTTCAGCCGGACCTGTTTGGCGGCGCATGCCTTGTGCGGGAATGGGGCCGTATCGGGTATAGAGGGCAGATGCTAATCGAACAGCATGATGACGAGGGCAGGGCGGTCAACGCTCTGATGAAGCTGTCGGCGACGAAGCAGCGGCGGGGCTACAAATTATTGGGCGAAATTTAAAGAAGCGGCCCGATGCAGCCACTGACCTTGAACTCAAACGCTGCACTGTCATTTCCCAAGAGATGTATTGCTTTGAAGCGATATGCGAAAGGCTGTGAACGTGAAGCGCAAGCCGACCAAGCACGTGATCTAGAGCAGGAGCGGCAGGTGTACGAACGCATGCTTGAGAGACAGTCTGAGGCATCTCGTCAATACAGCGTGGGTAAATTTAAGTCAGCTTGAGCACTTGCTGGGTGAAGAAGCTATTGAGGTTGTGAATTTTTATCGCGCCATCATGTATTCGCTCTTCAGGACCAGCAAGGTCATGACCTCGTCGTCACCCACACGGAACGACTGCTCAGCAAGCTCATACCGATCGGCGCCCTCTGTATCGAACCAGGTGTCCGCGTCCATAAGAGACAGCGAGATGTCGTCCCGGGCTCCCTTGTGCAGGATATCGTGAGCGTTGCTCTGCGGGTCAAGTGTTCGACGCAGGAACCATCGCTCCCCGACGCTCTTCGATCTCTTGAACCAGTTGAGGCCGCCGCGGCTGTAAGAGGCCAGGAGGCTCGGCTCGAAATCCAGATCCACCAAGCGATACGCCATGGCCGTCTTGCTGACAGAAAAGGCGTCCGAAAGAAGACGGACGGTGCGCATATCGAATTTCCTGAAGTCATTCAGTGCGCTCTTGAGCATGAACTCCGGCATCAACAGCTCTGAGGCGAACCGGTTGGCGCCCTTCTCTCGGGACATTCCTCGTTCCCGCCCCTTGCTACCCCCGATATCCTCTTTTGCACAAAACAGATGTTCTCCCCTGTGCCATTCCCAGTGCCCCAGTTCGTGTGCGAGGGAGAACCTCTGGCGCCGTAGATTTCCATGCGCGTCATTCACGGCGATTATCGCGCGGCCGACGTCAGCTCGACCATGGATGCAAGCCTCACATCCGTCCATTTCCCGGTAGTCAACCTTGGCACCTTGAAGCCAGGCAATGGCTTCAAGGTTGATGTCTTCCGGTCGCTTCAGGCGCAAAGCCTGGAGGATCTCCTCAGCACGACGCGGAGAATGAGTCATTCTTCATCGCCGTTTTTGTCAGGCCAAGCGTCATCGTCGAACAGGTCTTCCAAGTCCTTCTCGATCCCTTTTCTGTCTCTCTCCGACAGCTTCTTTCCATGACGAGCGGCCACCGTATCGGGCATGAAGTTGCCAGGCCTGTTCGCAGGCCTGCGTTGAGCCATGGAGACGACATTCTGGTCGCGCGTTGCACGACCTTGCTCAGCTGCGGCCTTGGCTTCCTTCATTGCCATTTCGGCGACCTCGTCTTTCGCGGTCTCCAGCCAAACTCTCATGCGATCACCGAAAGCAGCAATGTCCTCCCCGGCCTCTTCAGCCTCTTTTCGAATATCCTCGTCTGAAGCGTTCGTGATAGCTTCGTCGATTTCCTCCGCCAGGCGATCTTGAAAGGTTTTCTTATCCTTCGCCATTGAGCATCTCTTTCATTTCCGGGTGGGCGTTGCGTGTCCTTTTGACCCGCTGCACCACCGTGTTGTATTCCCTTTCATTCCAGTCGAGGCCCGTCATGATCTCGGACTTCGATTGCCCTTCCTCCAGAGCCAGGAGGTATAGCTGTGAATCGTCATCACCCTCGAAGAGCGCCATGAAGCGGGCCATAAATTCTTTCTCGAAGAGCTGCCCTTCTTGGTTGCACGACGAGGCAATGTCCTTCGCGGCCTCCATGTCTTTGTCGGCGTTCTTGCGAAACCCGATCTTAGGCCGCTCCGATGCAATGCTCCGCATCACGCCGGAGAGAAAGTCCATAAGCGCAACACCTTTGGGCCATTGGCGTGTCCCGGTGATCTCACTTTTCATCACCCTCATGACGGCCTCTTGAAGGACCTCCTCCTCGTCGCCGACTCGGTTGTTCCGAATGCACCAGTTGCGCGCCTTCTGAAGGAGCTTTCTGAGTGCGACATCATCGCGGAAGAGAAGGTCCAGTTCGTCAGTGAATTCCTTGAGGGTATTGAACTCTTGGGGTGTGTCTTTCGCCATGCCAATCGCCATCTTCGCTGCTCTTAATATACATATGCGCACGCAGCGACCTATCGCAGTCAAGAAAATTCAAAAAAATATCAAGGCTAAGAACGCGAACCCTCTTGTGCCGCGCATACACCATTGATGGCGCCTGCTGCGGGCGTCGAGCAGACAAGAAAAGGATTTGCTGCCATGACTACCGAACAGATGGAAATCGAAGATCTCCAGGCCGCCCTGAAGGCCGGCCGCAAGCCCCGCGACCACGGACCCTACAAGGTCAAAGTCGGCGACCACGACCTGAAGTTCACCGACGCCGTCATCGACGATCCGACGCCCACCGGCCGCCAGATCATCGAGGGGGCCGACTTCCGTAAGGCCGAGGAACACCTCGTGTTCCAGGTGCTGCGCAACGGTGAACTTGAAGAACTGCGCCTCGAGGAAACCACGGATCTGCGCCCTGGCCAGGTCGAGCGCTTCCTGGTCTTCCCGAGCGCGGAATCCTTCCGCTTCGACATCGATGGCAAACGCCTCGAGTGGGGCCACAAGGTCATCAGCGGGCGCGTGCTCAAGAAGCTGGCCGGGGTCGATCCCGCGAAGTTCGCCGTCTGGCAGGTGATCCCCGGCAAGGATGACATCCTGGTCGGCGACACCGATCTGATCTGCCTCGCGGATGCTGGCCTGGAGCACTTCTTCACCGGCGTGCCCCAGACCACGGAAGGGGGTGCGGCATGAGCCTCCTCCCCCGTCAGGATCGCCGCTACCTCGAGGGTCGCGGCATCACCGTTCGCGAGGTCATCGAAGGCGGAAAGAAGGGCGTGATCCTCACCGGGATCACGCTGCCGGAAGGCAAGTATCAGGTCGCCCAGGTGGATATCCTGATCCTGCTGCCGCCCTCGTATCCCGAGGTCGCCCCCGACATGTTCTACGCCGTGCCGCATCTGAAGCTCCTTGTCGGCCAGCGTGAGCCCCGCTGCACGCAGGCACGCCAGGCCTTTGATGGCCAGAACTGGCAGCGCTGGTCTCGCCATAACAACCAGTGGCGTCCCGGCACCGACGGCATCTGGACCATGCTGAAGCGGGTCGAAGAGGCCCTGGAGGTGGCGGCATGAAGCGCAGCGACATCACCCTCCACGCCCGTCACCGCGACAAGCTGCAGGCGCTGCTCGCGCACCCCCGTGGGCACGAGGGCGCCGCCTACATGCTGCTCGGCAAAAGCGAGATCGCGCAGGACCCCTGGGACCTCGAGCCGCGGACCCGTTACACCTCCTACGAGGTCATCGCGATCCCGCAGGAGGACCGCGTCGATGCCAGCGACAAGCACGTCACCTGGAATACCAACTCCTTCGCCCAGCTCTGTCGCCGGGCCAAGGAGGAAGGCCTGGTGCCGGCGATCGTTCATAGTCACCCGGGAGGCTTCGACGGTTTCTCGGACCAGGACGATCGCAACGAGCGCGACCTCTTCACCATGGCTCGGAACCGTAACGGCGAGGGGACACGCTTGGTGAGCGTCGTGCAAGTCGGTGACGGCCTCTACCGGGCACGGGTCTGGGAAGACGACATGACACCCTTGCCCTGTCGCCGCGTGACCGTCATCGGCACTCGGCTCGAGATCCAGTCGACCGACGTGCCGACCCCGTCGGAAGC
This sequence comes from Celeribacter baekdonensis, assembly GCF_003047105.1. NCBI lineage: Bacteria > Pseudomonadati > Pseudomonadota > Alphaproteobacteria > Rhodobacterales > Roseobacteraceae > Celeribacter > Celeribacter baekdonensis. Next base: position 10,440 of record NZ_CP028474.1, on the reverse strand, counting down.
CTTGGCCCGGCAGGCACTGGCCTTCGGGCCGGAGGTCAACGGACTCCTCAAACAGCTCTCCGTTGCCGTGGTCGGCTGCGGCGGCACCGGCAGCCCGGTGGTCCATCTCCTCGCTCGCCTCGGCGTGGGGCGCATCTTGGTCATCGACGATGACGTGGTCGAGCATTCCAACCTGAACCGCCTGTATGGCGCGACCCGAAAGGATGCTGAAAACGCGGTGCCCAAGGTCGACGTCATGGCGCGCGAGGTGACGATGATGGGCCTCGACGTCGAGATCCGGTCGATGAACGGCTGGGTGGATGCGCCGCATATCCGTGACGCGCTGAAATCCTGCGACGTCATCTTCGGATGCACGGACGATCACGCCGGGCGCCTCTACCTGAACCGCGTGGCGCACTTCTACCTGATCCCGGTCATCGATGTCGGGCTGGTCCTCATGCCCCGTGATGATGGTGAGCCCGGCCTCCTCGAGATGGCCGCGCGGGTCAGCGTGCTGTTTCCCACGTCGGCGTGCCACGGCTGCCGCGGCACAGTCGATCGCGTCAGGGCTCGCGAGGAGGACCTCCAGCGATCGGACCCCGTCGAATATGAACGGCAGAAGACCGAAGCCTACGTCCGCGGCGGAGGTAATCCCGCGCCGGCCGTCGTGACCTTCACCTCCGAGGCCGCCACCATGGCAGTGAACGAACTTCTTGCCGGTCTCGTTGACTTCCGCGGCGGCGGTGGATGGACATGGCAACGCTATCGCAAGCTCGACAAGGGTTTAGAGCGTTCGCAGGCGGCGCAGCCTCGGTCCGACTGCCCGGTCTGCGGCAGCGAGGAATACTGGGGTCTCGGCGACATCGATCCGTTCCTGGATCGCATCGGGTGAGCGGGATGATGATCGACATTCTGCGGAAGAGCCTCGAGCTCTTCCGCCTCATTCCACGAAGTGACCTGCTTGCCAGGGTAACACCCAGACACCCGACGCCGGATCAGATCGTGCCGGGGGAGATGACCATCGTGCGCGATGGCGTCGACAAATGGGCCTGCTTCCACTGCCCTGGTGGGTGCGGCGAGACCATCAAACTGTCCCTCAGCAAGAACCGGAGGCCCAGGTGGACGGCCATGTCAGACTGGCTGAGGCGCCCGACCATCTCGCCGTCGGTCCGCCAGACGAACGAATGCCGGTGTCACTTCTGGATCCGGCAGGGGCGGATTGACTGGTGCAAGGACAGCGGCCCCGGGGCGGGATAGCAGTCGAGCGTTCGGGTTGCGTTCGGGGACCCCCCAGAGCCGGCGTGCCATGCTATTCCTGTCAGCAACATGGAGTGATCTGATGGAAACGATGGAACGAGACGCCGAGTATATCGCCAACCAGTGCAAGTATATCCGCAAGATGTTCTCTCTAACCCAGGAGAACCTTGCGGACACCTCCGGGTTGACGGTCCGCACGATCCAGAAGGTGGAAAGCGGACGGCACGTGCCCGAGGTGCAGACCTTGCGAAGCCTCGCGCGCGGCCTCGGGTTCGACATCACGGTCTTCTCCAAGCTCACCCCCGAGGAGGAGAAGCGCCAGCAGGAAGAAATGGAGCGCGCGCTGAAAAAGACGGTGCTCGTGCCCACGTCCCCCATCAGGAAGCCCAACGACTTCTATTCCCGTAACCGCGAATGGCACGGGCTCCTGTTCAACGCCGGCGCGGTGGAGGCCGGCAATGCCCTCGAACTGACTGCCGCGATTTCGGACTGGATGACCGATCTGGACGGGATCTGGGATATGAGCAGCGCCGGCCAGCGGCTTGAGTATTCGGCCGCGATCTCCGCGCTGTGTCTCGAGTTGGAGGGCCTCGGATATCTCACGCACTTCGGTCACTTCCGACAGCAGCACATGCACGACAAGGGGATGATCCTGGATATCGGGATGATCACCTTTCTTCCGAAGGCCGGCCGCGATGGCGTCCGCTACGGCATCGTCACCCTGGAGGACCCGTGGGAGGTTCCAGAACAGGATCGCCCCAAGCTGTGATTTGTTCTCGACGGGCCTCTCTGTCTGGTCATGACCATCATCTGCACGTCTGTCGCAGGCCTGGCCATATCGGCCGGGCCTCTACTTTTCAGAGCTGACCGTCATGAGACGACAGGCGAGTTCACGGTCGCCCCATCGGGCCGCGAAGGCCTCGCTTGTCGAGAACCAGCCGCCATCGTCGCCCTGGCCGTGGTTGGCCCCCATACAGGAACACTGGCACTCATGGCCGATGGCGTTCATGCAGGCCGGAGCGCAGATCTCCTGCTCCCGGTAGGGTTGGATGACATAGATCAGGCCCCAGCGGCGAAGACAGCGGTTCACGAGGTCATTGAACCATGCCTTGGGACTCTCCCAGCATCCCAGTGCCGAGTTCCAGCTTGGCCGGATGCGCCGGCCATTCCTGAGCCAGGCATAGTTGTCGTCCGCATAAGGAAGGCGGACCCTGACCCGTTCGCCCTTGCCGTCACGGCGAAGCGCGACAGGGATTGTCTTCTGGTTCCATGCCGCCTTCAGGCGGCCTTCGTCCTGTATCGTCATGCTCGTTGCAGCTCAATCAGGCTGAATCCGGGGAAGCATTCTCAATAAAGCGCTACTTGGAGCTATTTTATCGCGCTGGTTTTTTCAGATTCTTAGCTAGCCCGATTCAAATATCAATAGGGCAAAAAAATTACATAAAACGAATTATGCGTATTTTGGTAACATATTGATAATAAATACCAATATGAAGTCATCGTCGCTTGCGCTACTCCATATGGTCTAGGTTCAACCAGTACCTCGTATGCCGTCGCTCACCGGTCCGGCTGAGCGCACCTTTCTCGACCAGATCCTGCAGATCGCGGGTTGCGGTTGCGCGTGAAGTTCCGGTGATCTTGAGATAGTTGTCGGCGCTGAGGCCGCCTTTGAAACCGCCAGGGCCTTCCTGAAACATTCGAGCGATGGCCTTGGCCTGGCGTTCGTTCAAGTGGTCTCTGTGACGATCGTAGAAGTGTGCCTTGCTGATGAAGAAGCCTACGCGGTCGAGTGTTGCCTGTTGGGCCTTCAAGACAACTTCTGCGAACCAGACGAGCCAATCGGTCACGTCGAGCGTTTTTTGATGCTGCTCAAGCTGATCGTAGTATCCCTTGCGCTCCTTCTCGATGGTGAAGGCGAGCGAGATGAGGGTGGGCTGGCCAATGTTCTGCGCCAGCGACTTTTCAGCGAGGGCGCGACCCAAGCGGCCGTTGCCGTCTTCGAATGGGTGGATACTCTCGAAATAGAGGTGGCTTAGCCCTGCGCGCGTCAGTGCTGGAAGCGGCTCTGCTCCCCCCGGACCGGTCTTGTTGAACCAATCCGCGTATCGCTCCATCTCAGGCATGACCCGCTCCGAGGGCGGCGCTTCGAAATGGATCGTGGGCCGGTCAAGGCGGCCGGAAACGATTTGCATCGCCTCGGCGTGTTGTCGGTAGGCCCCAATGGTTTCCAACCGACGGTCATGGGACAGGAGCATCCGATGCCAGCGGTACAGTGTCTCATGGGTTAGCAGCTCTGCAAAACTGGAATAGACGTCGACCATCATTTCCGCGACGCCCTGTTCGCGCGGTTTGGCAGGGTAGCTGTCCGGATCGAGGCCCAGATGGCGGCGCAGCGAAGATTGCACACTGAGCCGATCGAGGATTTCACCCTCGATGGCGCTCGTCTGCATCGCTTCCTCGCTGAGCAGTTCGATGCGGAGTTGCTCGCGTTCCGGCTGGCTGACATGATGGACCGCGCCGAGGATTTCTCCGGACGACAGCAGGAACGTCTGCTCAAACGGCTCCAGAGCGGAGGCGTCATACCGGAAATCCGGCCAATCAGGCAGCGTCCAGTTCCAAGCCATGAGTTATAGACATCCTTTCTATAACTCACATCTAGACCACTTCTGAGGCATAGAAGTCAACTCTATCGCTCAAAGGACCTGCGCGATGGGGTGACCCACAAAACGACGCGAGGCCTTGAGCTATGCCTTTTCAAGGTGCGTCAGACCTTGCTGACGCGGTCTGGGGGCCTTCGGATCGGCGGGGTTTTGTTCCGGCGCTTGAAAGAATGGTTCATAGCGAACGTCCGCCATGGCGCCGTCGAACCAGGCAGGCTGCACGTCACCATTGTTCCATTGGTACAGGTAGCCAACCAGATTTTCAGATGTCTTGCAGAGGATGCGCATGATCGGTTCGCCAGTCAGGCGGGGCTTCGTGTTCATAATGCGTTCCTCCAAAATGGACCTCGTAACTCTTTAACAATGAGGTCATAAAAAAATCTGTTCGGCGGTGTTAATGGCGGCATTATGCAACTTCAAGGCGAATGGCCGCGTATGGGCAAAAATCCACCGGCGAAGTGAAAGTTGTCCTTTCAGATAGGTTCCTTAAGGTCCGGGCTGCTCATGCGGCGATGCAGCGGGAACAGCAATTTCTTCCAAGATTCTGTCGATCTCGCCCCATATGCGTGGTTCCACCTGACCGCGGATCAGAGCCCATTTACTCAAGACGTCGAGGGGGTCGTGGTCCCGGAGGAGGACACCCAGGCTGGCTGCATCTACTGCCAGAGATGTCCGGGCCTGCCACTGCGTGTTTCGAGTGCGTCGCTCCTCAGCGACTGGGGCGAAGACCGGCGACAGTTGCCAGCCTTTGACTGCACGGCGCAGGGCGGCACGCACCACATGTGCTGGCTCAACACCACAAGTCTCCAGCGCTGCTTCCTGTCGTTCGAGTGCGTTGACCCTGATGTCGATCTTCCGGGTCGGGCTCAATGCGCGCGCCGATACGGGAGCTCTCAGGCTGGTATGCGGGTCAGAGCTTTCCGCGGTGACTTGGTGCGGCGCCACGGTACCTCCCGGCATAAGCTCTGACTCGTGCCGATCAGCGTCAACGTCAGTGGCTGGGGTGCCTGTCTTTGTTGCTGTGACCTGTGCCTCATCTTCCGTCCCGGGAATCTCGCGGTCACCCTGTTGCAGGGTGGCGGCGTAGGCTGGGTCGGGCCTGGTGATGGTCGGGATCTTCTTGCGCAATCGACTGTCCTCACGCAGCAAGAATGTTGTTGAGGATGTCCGTCGCCTCCTCGAGCGCCTCGACGACATGACGTACATGTGGACGCATCAGAGGGTTTGGATCAGATTGCTTTTCCAGTGCCAAGGCGTGGAGAAGCCCCTTCTGGTCCATCTCCTTGTAAGTGTTCCGCCGCATCATGACGGTCTCAATCACCGGGAAACGGGTGAGCGCTTCTTCAATCAGGGCGGCGTCAGCACGGGTCGTTTTCGGGTCGACCATGTTCAGGACGACGTGGTGGCGCGGAAGGCTGGAGGGGTCGTCAACACGGGATTTCAGTTTCTCAAACCAATCAGCCGTCTGCGCTCCGACATCGAAATCAGATGTCGACAGCATGACGGGCGTCACAATGTGGTCCGCAAGCACCGCGATGCCGTCTGACCATTCGGCACCGACCCCCGCGGTATCGATGAAGATGAAGTCTGCCGTGCCTGCCATGTAGACCTGATCGATCTGACCCTCGACACCCGCCACGCTTTCGACGGTGGCCGAGCAGAGAAGCGGCGAACTCAGCCCACCGGCTTCCGCCCGAGCATGCCATGCCCCGAGTACTCTCGTGCTGTCCGTGTCGATCAACATCACTCTGCGTCCGGCGGCGATCGCGGCACTGATCAAGGCGCGCGAAAGCGTCGTTTTTCCACTGCCCCCTTTCCGGGCCATCGCTGCGATCACCACAAGATTTTCGTTCGGCATTCTGATCCTCCGCAAAAATAGTGAATCGCAACGATAATGCAAAAGCGTCGCTAAACGCATGAGGCGGAGGGGTCAAGCAGAAGTCGGGATGCGAACTGCGTTTGGCATGCAGCGGGTGGCGTAATGCGATGACCGTGCGACGTCTGCCGTGGCGCCGTCAGCATTCGTCGCGGGGCACCGCACACCCTCCAAATGTCGGGATGCGCTCGGCGATGTGCTGCGGACGGAATGCAGGTGACGGATAGCGCGCTCCAGACGACGGGAGGCAGTCTCGCGTATGGCGTTCTGCGGGTGACGCGAGACGGTCAGCGCGCGGCAGAACCCGTCTTGCGGGGTGCAAGAGACGGGGCGCAAAAGACGCGATGCGCGATGCGGAGACCGCATCGCGTGGTGCAATGAGCGCGGCGCGCGATCCATTTGACAAAGGACGGGAAATCGCCCCTGCAGGGCGATTTTCTACATTGAGTACAATCCCTTATGGCCGACTCCACTTGCGTTGGGAGTCGGCGGGCTTGTACGAAGTTGGCAAGAAATAGGAACGTTAACTTCAAAATGTCCCGCCGCCGCAGACTGTCAGAGATCGAGCGATCGACCATCGCCCAGGAGCGCCGGAACGGCGTCTCCGCGGCGTCATTGGCCGCGCGCTACGATGTCAGCCTGAAGACGATCTACAACGTGGTGAACCACCGGGATGAGCGTCAGACAGCGAACGGCAGCCGATCGCGGGTTGTGGGGATCCGGGTCTCGGACGACGACCTGCGCCGGTTCGACGCGGCACTGTCGCGGCGCGGGATTGCGCACCGCTCTGATGCCATGCGCCGCCTGATGCTGGCGGCCGAAGGTGTCTTCTTGCCCGACGACGAGATGTGTGACGAGTTGCGCAGCCTCGGCGCCGCGCTCAACCGGGTCGGCAACAACGTGAACCAGATCGCGCGACGTCTGAACGAGGCCAAGGTGCGGGGCGAGAGACTGTCCTACCCGGCCTCAAGTCACCGTGACGTCCGCGCCCTTGCGGGTCTGGTCTTCGATCTGGCCGACCAGGTCCAGGAGATGTCGCGTGCGCGGCGCAGCCTGCTGGACCTTGAGATCAGCTCTGCCCTGGCGGGCCTCGCCGAGAGGGATGAGAATGGCGCGGAGTGACCGGGTCCGTGGCATCGATCCGGCGCTTTTCGACCGCGGCTGGAGCCGGGTTTCGGGATCCTGGCAGGGGCTTTCCAAGGGCGCGCAGATGGTCCGGGCCGCGCGCGGCTATTCGCCAGCGATCTTCAAGGCTATCTCGAAAGGGGGCTGCCACACCGGGGCGCAGCTACGGGCGCAGCTCACATATCTCACGACGAAGTCGACCCATATCCTCGACAGCCGCGGCACCCATGACGGGAAGAAGCAGCTCTCGGAAGCCGAGATCAACCGAGTGGCGCGGCGGTTCGAGAACCAGTGGAACGAGCGCTACAGCCCCAAGCTTGGCCATACGTCGCATCTGCTGATGGCATTCCCGGTTGGGACCAGTGGTGAAGAGGTGCGCGATATCACCCAGGCCGTCTGCGAGAAGTTCTTTCAAGGTGAGGGCTCGCAATTCGACTATATTGCTGCAATACACCAAGATCGCGCGCATCCACATGCGCATATCGTTCTGAACCGCCGCAGCAAGGATGGCGAAATGTTCTTTCTCGGGAAGGATCATCACTTCAACTACGACGCCTTTCGCGAGGCGATGGTCGAAGCGGCCAGAGGACACGGGATCCGGCTCGAGGCAACGCGTCGTCTGGATCGCGGCGTCACGACCTACCGCGCCGAGATCGATGAAATCTACAAGGCCCGCGACGAAGGTCGTCCCCCAGTCGAGCGCCAGAGAACCGGTGCTGACCTGGCGGCCGCTCTGGAAACCGTCCGGCACAACGCTTTGATCTATCGCGGGCTCGCGGCGGAGGCGTCCCGTTCGAATTTCGAAGACGTGTCCGAGGCGCTCGAGAGGGCCAGCACCATCCTTGCCAGTGGCGGTCAGATTCAATCTGACGGAGCCATCTACATGTCCCAAGACGAAGCAGCGTTCGACACGCTGATCACCGAGTTTTCTCAGAACATTCGCCAGATCGAGGCGGCGATCGACAGGGCGCCAGCGGCCGAGAGGCCGGTGATCGAGCGCAAGCTGACCGACGTTCTGGCCTCGGTCGCGCATTTGAACCCGCTCGGGGATCGCTCCGCCGCCCTGGTCGATGCCCCATCCCGGGACGGCATCTATGCAAGGCCGAACTTAAGTGAAGAACACCTCGCGCGTATTGACGATGGAGAGGTGGCATCAAAGCTGGCCGAGGCGTTGCAAGGCACGGGCATCGATGCCGAGGCTGTGGCCGCGCGCCTGCGGGAGGGGGCAGGCAATGCCGCATTGGAGCGCCAGTGGCTGGCACAGGATCTGCAGGGGATTGCCAAAGCAAGCGACCTCGATCTGGAGAAATCTGCGGACCGGGAAGACGCGCTCGACCGGCTGGAAGCCGTGCATGTTCGGTTGGGCGATGTTCTGACTGACGTGCGCGTCCTGCGCGCGCCAACCGAGGTCGACGAGGTGGATGACGCTGAGGCAGCGCTTGGTGAGCGGTTGACGACACCTAGGAGTGATCTCGCGCAAGACGGGTCCGACATCTTTGCCCCATCGGAGCGGCAGGCGTTCAGGGCGCTGGTGGCGCAGTTCCGTCGGACGGATTTCGATCATCCGTTCTCCGACGACCCCTCGGTGCGGCGGGCGGGCGCCGTGGAGGTGGAGGAGGCCCGCGTTGCGTTCGACGCCTATGCGCAGAGATCTCCGCAGCATGCCGAATTGGCCTCGATGGCTTGGGAACAGATGACTGACAGTCGAATGCCGCCGCAATATGCGGTATCGGAACAGGACCGCACACTTCATGCTGGCGACATGGACCTCGCCTTGCGGGATCCTTCGGATCATCTCGGTCCGATTACCGAAGAGCTCCGTACCCTCGCCCGCTATCGCACGGAGATGCCGGATGACGAGTTTGGGCAGGCCGTCCAGGACGAAATCAACCACCTTCGTTCGCTCGGCGCGTCGCGTGCCTATATCAGCGAGCGCAGTTTCGAGATCGAGGACCAGGCGCGACAAGACTACGCCGAGCGCCGGTATCTGGAAGAGACAGCGCCAACCGTCATGGCCTTTGTGCGAAACGCAGACGTCGAGGGCCCGCTCTCCGAGGCAGAGCGACATGACATCGTCCGGCAGGTCAACGAACGGCTAAGCCCGACGCAATCGACGCGCTGCGGGCCGGAAAACGCAGAAGTCCTCGATAAGTTCACTGAGGATCCGCTCCGCCAGCTGGAACTCGCTAGAACCTATCTCCAGAGCAGCGAGGTCACTGCGCATGGCCGGCCATGGAGCGCGTTCTCGATGCATTGGCGGAAGAACAGATAGAGGCGCAGCGCGCACGCCACGCCGCGGCACATGGTGAGAAGGGGATCACCCATGGATAAAGGCAAGATTGCCCTAGGAGTGTTGAGCCTCGTGCTGGTCGGTCTCGCCATGGCTATGTCGTGGCGACCGGCTTTGTCATGTTCCGCTATGGGCTTTCTCCCACGCGTTTCGACGTCACCCTGCTTGCCCGCGAATATCGGGGTCTGTCTCAGTCCGCACCAAAAGACTTCCTCTGGGTGAACCTCATACTTGGCGGCTTCGGTCTGGCATCGCTGATGCTGAGCGTCACGCTTCTGGGGGATGCATTGACCCGCTTCGGGACGACGCATTGGCAGACTCGCAGCGAGATGAAGAGGAACGGTTTCTTTGCCAAGCCCGGCGGCGGCTTCCTTCTGGGCAAGCTCGGCTCCCCGAAATCCAAGCGCCCGTTCCTAGTCTCAAAAACCTTCCCCACGCGCTGATCGTGGCGCCCACGGGCCGGGGCAAGGGCGTGGGGTTCGTGATCCCGAACCTGCTGACCTACAAGGGCTCCGCCGTGGTGCTCGACGTGAAAGGCGAGAACTTCCGCGAGACCTCGCGCTTCCGCGCCAGCATGGGGGACAAGGTTTTCCGCTTCGCGCCGACCGACTGGGACCGACCAACACATCGCTATAATCCGCTGGCGCGCATTGCTGCCATGACCAACCCGACCGGCAGCAGATGGAGCTTAAACTCACCGCGAAGCTCTTCCTGCAGACCGACAACGAAAAGCTGAGCGGCCTTCTCGCAGGCGGTATCGACTTGTTCGTGGCGGCCGGTCTTCTGGCTTTCGAGCGCGGCGTGCCGACCATCGGCGAGATCTACCGCATCACCGCCTCGGGGGGCGACAAGCAGAAGGAATATCTGAAGCGTTCGCAGGAGGTGAAGAACACCTCGGCCAAACTGATCTTCGAGCGTATGGCCTCGACCAACAACGACACCCTCACTCCTACCTCTCGCTTCTCATGACATCGGGTCTCGACACCTGGGACAACCGCGCGATCGACGCGGCCACCGCGACCTCTGACTTTTCCTTCCGGGATATCCGCCGCCGCCCACATGCGATCTATCTTGCGGTCGAATCCGAGATGATCCGCCGCTTGCCCCGCTGATCCGCCTCTTCTTCTCGGACCTGATCGCCTCGCTGCAAGCACAGGAACCCGGCGATGACGAGCCCTGGCCGGTGATGATCATGCTCGACGAGTTTGACCGGCTCGGGAAAATGCCAATCGTCGCCGAAAGCATAAAGACGC